>JAGQXA010000071.1 GCA_020436865.1 Saprospiraceae bacterium
CAGATCGTTCATCCGCTGACTCAGCGGGAACTTAGGCGGGTGCGGAAGGCGCTGCGCGTACTTCAGCCCGAATCGATCGCCATCGCCCTGCTCCATGCCTACGCATTTCCGGAGCACGAACGAATGCTGGCCGAGGCTATCCGGACCGATGGCTGGCCGTTTGTGTCGGTCTCCCACGAGCTATCGCCCACCGTTCAATTGCTTCCGCGAGCTCAGACCACCCTGGTCAATGCCTACCTGGCGCCGGTGCTGGAGCGTTACCTGATGGGCATTGCAGAGAGTTTGAGCCCGGTGGCCGGACGCCCTTCACTGCGGGTCATGACCAGCTCGGGAGGGCTTGTCGAGGCCGGCCAATTTCATCCGAAAGACAGCTTATTGAGCGGTCCGGCCGGCGGCGTGGTAGGCGCGGCACGGATCGGGAAGCAGTTGGGCTACACGCAGATCCTGACGCTCGACATGGGAGGCACCAGCACCGATACGGCCCGCTATGACGGCAATTTCCACTATGAGCTCGAGACGGCTATCGGAGGTGTTCGCCTGCGCAATCCGGCCCTGGCAATCGAAACAGTAGCGGCGGGTGGCGGCTCGATCTGCGCATTTGATGGGCATCGGCTCCAGGTCGGCCCGGAGAGCGCCGGCGCCTTTCCTGGCCCGGCCTGCTATGGGGCGGGAGGGCCGCTGACCGTCACGGATGTCAACCTGTTGCTGGGCAAACTGGAACCTTCTCGAATGGGTATCCCCATCGACCGGAATGCAGCGGAACAGAAGCTGGAGGCCCTACGCGGGCAGATCTTGTCGGCTACGGGGCAGCACTATGGAACGGAAGATCTGCTCCGGGGACTGGAGCGGATCGCCGACGAAAAGATGGCCGATGCCATGCGGCAGATCTCCGTCGCTCAGGGATTCGATCCCGGTGATCACGCCATGCTGGTCTTTGGCGGCGCCGGCGGCCTGCACGCCTGCGGGATTGCCGACCTTTTACAGATCCAAACGATCATATTGCCCTATGAAGCCGGACTGCTCAGCGCCTACGGCATCGGCAATGCCCGCGTCGAACGATTGCTCGAGCAAGCAGTGCTGGAAACCCTGGATCGATGCCAGGGGCGGTTGCCCGGCCTGTTCCGGAAGCTCGCCACGGAAGCCCGGCAAGAAGTGGTCCGGGAAGGTTTCGAGGCCGACGAAGTGGCGATCATCCGGCAAACGGCCTTGCTGCGCCTGCGTGGGCAAGACGGCACCCTGGCCATTCCTTTCCGGGAAACCGACGACCTGGCTTCCCTTTTCCGGTCCCGATACGAAGAGTTGTTCGGACACTATTCGTCGACCATGCCCATCGAGGTGGCCGGCATTCAGGTGATCGCCGCTACGGCGGAGCCGTTGGAAAAGCCGGCAAGCTCGGACGCACTTTGCCCATTGGCGATCGAAGGCCGGGGGCAGGCAGTCGATTGGGATACCCTTTTGCCCGGTACGCGGGTCAACGGTCCGGCGATCCTGATCAACCCCTATGCTACGGCCTATTTGCCGGCACATTGGCAAGCAGTCGTGAAGGCCGACCGCAATCTGGTGCTGGAGCGCATCGAACCGCTGCCTTCCCGCACGGGTTGGCAGGAAGCGATCGAACTGGAGCTATTTGCCAATCGCTTCGGCGCGATTGCGCGGGAAATGGGCGCTCAACTGCAGCGCACCGCCTTTTCCGTGAACATCAAGGAACGCCTCGACTTTTCTTGTGCGCTGCTTGACCCGGCCGGGCGTTTGTTGGTCAATGCCCCGCACATTCCCGTGCATTTGGGCAGCCTGGGAGTATGCGCCCGGGCCATCCTGCAAGAATTTCCGCTGGAAGAGGGCGATGTAGTGCTGACCAATCATCCGCGCTACGGCGGATCGCACCTGCCCGATCTGACCATGTTGAGCGCTGTTTTCACAGAAGAGCAGGAGCTGATCGGCTATGTCATCAATCGCGCCCACCATGCCGAGATCGGCGGCGCCCGCCCGGGCTCGATGCCGCCCGATGCAAGCCGGCTGGTTGAAGAAGGCGTAGTGATCGAGCCTACCTTCCTATTTCGTCGCGGCATTGCTCAGTGGGATCAGGTCAGGCAGTTATTGACGCAGGGGGCCTTTCCCACCCGAGCCCTGGAGGAGAATCTGGCCGACCTGAACGCCGCCCTGGCTTCCTTGCGGGCCGGATCGGAGAAGCTACGGCGGTTAACCCGGCAGCAGGGTTTAGCGCGGGTGCATCACTTCATGCAACGCCTCCAGGAGACAACCGCCGAGGCTCTGGAGGCCGGGCTTTTGCCTTACGAGGGGCGGACCTTCGAGGCAGTCGAGCGGCTCGACGACGGACACCGGCTCTGCGTACGCCTGGCGGTCGGACCCGAAGCGATCGATGTCGATTTTTCCGGCACTTCAGGAGTTCATCCCGGCAATTTGAACGCCAATTTGTCGATCGTGCACAGCGCCTTGATCTATGTGTTGCGCTTGCTCTGTCCGAAAGAGCTACCGCTAAACGAAGGCTTGATGCAGAAGGTGTCGATCCGTTTGCCACAGAACTGCCTGCTGCATCCCGATTTCAGCGGGTCGCCGGAAACATGTCCGGCCGTGGTGGGAGGGAACACGGAAGTCAGCCAGCGGCTGGTCGACACCTTCCTGAAGGCGCTGAAGCTGGCTGCCTGTAGCCAGGGTACGATGAATAACTTATTGTTCGGAAACGACCGCTTCGGTTATTACGAAACCATTGGCGGCGGCGCCGGAGCAGGGGATGGCTTTCACGGGCGCTCAGGGGTGCATCAGCACATGACGAATACCCGCATTACCGATCCGGAGACCCTTGAATTGCGCTATCCGGTGCGGTTACGCGCCTTTGCCCTAAGGCGCGGCTCGGGAGGGGCAGGAAAATGGAGAGGCGGTGATGGGATCGTGCGGGAACTCGAATTTCTGGCCCCGGTAGAGCTGACCCTTCTTTCCCAACACCGCAAGGAAGTTCCCTACGGAATGGCCGGCGGCCTGCCGGGGAAGGCAGGCGAGCAATTCCTGATCCGGGCGGATGGTACCCGGGAAGGTCTGGGCGGAATAGACAGCGCCGGCATGCAGCCAGGCGACCGAGTGGTCATCAAGACGCCCGGTGGAGGCGGCTGGGGGCCTTCGGAAGATCAGCCATAGAGTTCGTAGTGGACCTGCGACTTGTCGATGCCGAG
>JAGQXA010000072.1 GCA_020436865.1 Saprospiraceae bacterium
ATCAAAGGCCGAACGGCCTATTGATATGATGCCAAAAGGCGATTAAAGTAACACAAAATCAGTCGATTTGGGAAAATTTACTTGCACATTGTCTTATTTTTGGACGCAAATCTGTCTGATCAGCAACAAAAAAGACAATGTTTAGCGGCCTGAGTAAGTTGATTTTACGCATTTGGGGGTTTAAGATCAAAGGTTGGGACCCACATCAGCTGGACAAGTACGTGGTGATCGCGATGCCGCATACGTCGAATTGGGACTTCCTCCTCGGGCTATCGGTACGCAGCGCCATGAAGCTCCACCACATCAAATATGTAGGCAAGAGTTCCTTGTTCCGCTTTCCATACGGCGCCATCTTCCGGTGGCTGGGCGGCTATCCGGTCGACCGCAGCCGCAGTTCCAATATGGTCGATTCCATCGTTAAGGTCTTCGAGCACGAGGAAAAGTTCGGCGTAACGATCGCTCCGGAAGGTACGCGCGGTAAGGTCGACAAACTCAAGACCGGCTTCTACTACATCGCCCTCGGCGCCAATGTGCCGATCGTCATGATCCGCATGGACTTCGGTACCAAGACCGTCACCTGGTCGCCCCCGCTCTATCCTACCGGCGATATCGACGCCGACATGCACCAGATCGAAGATTTTTATCGCGGCGCCCGCGGCAGGAACCCGGAAAACGGCTTCCTCTACGAAAACTGACCAATTGGCGACCTTAGCCTCCTACGCCCTCCCCTGCTTCTAAACCTTTCTGCATTTTTGTGGTCTCCAAGAATGTTCTCATCCTAAACTCACGAGGAACTATGAAATTTCGATTGCTCTACACGACTTTCGCCTTGCTGCTCGGCGGCTTTCTCCTTCTGAATAGCTCGGGCGGCCGGGCCGCCACCCAAAACGAGGGCAATACCGGCGCCCCCGGCGACAATAACGAAAACAACCGCACCTGCCAAAGCTGCCACAATACCGGCATTTCCATCCAGGTTACCGTAGGGCTCGAACTTTTCGACGAAGCAGGATCGATCGTAACTAATTACGTACCTGGCGACATTTATACTGCCCAGGTAACTGTCACCCCGGTAGCCGGCAATCCGAATGGCTACGGCTTCCAGATGTTGAGCCTGATCGACGCCGGGCAGATCCCTACCAACTCTTGGTTGAATCCTGGCGCCAACGTGCAGATCGCCTCGACCACCGCCGGTCGCGAATACGCCGAACATTGGCAACCCAGCGTTTCCAACGAATTCGAAGTGCAATGGGAAGCGCCTGCTTCGGGCTCGGGCGCCGTCACTTTCTATTTCTGTGGGAATGGCGTCAACGGTAACGGCGAATCATCGGGCGACAATGCCGCCTGCACTTCCTTAAAGATCCAGGAAGCCGGCCCGCTCGCCAATTCGGAACCTGCCACGAACAGCCGCGCGCTGAAGATCAGCCCGAACCCGGCCTCCGGTCAATTCCGGCTCGAACTCGATCCGACGATCAGCGGTGATTTCCAACTACAGATCTTCGACCCGGCCGGCCGCAGCGTGCAGGCACGAAAAGTGGAGGTGCTGAACGGGCAGGTACAGCAGCCGCTCCATACCGGCGGCCTACTTCCGGGCTACTACCTGATCCATCTCCGGGGAGAGGCCATGTCGGCAGGCAGTCGTTTAGTGGTTTTGGAATAAGGCGAGGATCAAAGATCAACTGAAGTGTTTCAGCATGATGATCTCCCGCTCGGTCAGGAATCGATAGCGGCCACGCGGGAGGTCTTTCTTCGTGAGGCCCGCATAGTACGTGCGGTCGAGGCGCCGTACCTGGTAGCCCAGGTGTTCGAAGATGCGGCGCACAATGCGGTTCTTGCCAATGTGCAGCTCGATGCCTACTTCACTCTTCCCGGCATCTTTCACGTAATCGATGCTATCGACCAGGGCCAAGCCATCCTCCAGTTGTAGTCCATTGGATATTTTCTCCAGGTCTTCCGGCCGCACCGGCCGGTCGAGCACGACGTGGTACACCTTCTTGACCTTATGGCTGGGGTGGGCCAGCTTCTTGGCCAGATCGCCGTCGTTGGTCAGCACCAGCAAGCCCGTTGTGGCCCGGTCGAGACGTCCGACGGGATAGACGCGTTCGCGCACCTTGTCCTGCAGCAAGTCGAGCACCGTTTTTCGGCCCCGCTCGTCGTGCACTGTGGTGATGACGTCTTTCGGCTTGTTGAGCAGGATGTACACCTTTCTCTCTTCCACCTGCAGCGGTTTGCCCTTGTAAGTGATCCGATCGTCGGGCTGCACTTCATAGTACGGTTCGAGCACGACCTTTCCGTTGACCTGGATCTGGCCGTTCTTTACCAGCTCGGCGGCCTGCCGGCGCGAGCACAGGCCCGACTTGGCCACGTACTTGTTGAGTCGCATGACGTCGGAGCTCTCCTTTTCGGCCGACGGGCGTTTGCCGTTGGAGGAAGGTTTATTATTCGGACGCTTGGGATCTTTCATACTCGTTTATACGGGAACAAACCTACGATAATTTTGGGAGCTGTTGGAGAGGGTTCGGACCAACACCTTTTAGTTGCCGGCATTATCTGCCAACGAAAGAAGTTAGCGTTCGGACCGCTCGGAGCGGTCCGAACGCTAACTCGATCAAAACGGAATATCCTCGTCGTCGTTCATGCGGGAAGGACGGGTAATGATGTTACCGCCGTCGAAGGGACTGGAGAACGTATCGTCGGGCAAGGCGTCGAAGTCGGACTCGTCGAGATCGGCAAACTTGGCGAACTGGTCCACAAAGCGCAACTTGATGGTGTCGAGCGCCCCATGGCGGTTCTTGGCGATGATGATCTCGGCAATACCTTTCAGCGATTGCCCTTCCTCATCTTCCAGGATCTGGTAATATTCCGGGCGGTAGATGAAGGAAACGATATCCGAGTCCTGCTCGATCGAATTATGCACGATGATGTCATTGGCGACAAAATTGTGCACACCGGGCACCGTCGCATCGTAGACATCTTCGATCCCAAGAGGAGTGATCGAGACGATCTCATCCCAGAGGATATCCGATTGGCTGAGGGTTTCGGGCAGCGGGGATTCAAGAATAGCACTTTCGATCCCGAAAAGGATCCTGGCAGATTGGCTAACGACTTCGATATTGGCCGGATCGGCGCTGGTATAATGGTAGGGCTGGTTGGGAAGGATACACCCATCGCCGATCAAATGGGCCAACAAGATCAGCTCCTCGCCAGATAAAGGATTGTCTGGTTTCTCGATCCGTATCTTTCGAGGAACGGCGATCCGGTCACCAAGCTGCAATTCTTCCAAAGGTGTCCATCCTCTTAGCTTCAGGAAAGGATGATTTGCGCTAGCCTTGATCTTTCTGCCAGTGCGCGTTTCAAGCTCAAACACCTGTTTCTGGCCTGAATAAAAGGCTTTGGTCATTTGATGTCCACCCAGTTTCAACTGTTCGTCCAGGGCGACCACCTGCATCGCCGATTGCTCCGTACGTTCAGCTAATTCCTTGATGGTGACCAACCGTCCGGTGACGGCGTCCTGCAGCAGGGTATCGCCGGTCAGGCATCCCGATTCCCTCAGGTCCGACAGCTGCGGGCGCTTCGAGCCGCCGCGTACTTCCACGGCGCGGCTCAGCTGGGAGAGGGCGATGACCGGCACGTTCAATTCCTTGGCCATGCCTTTGAGGGCTCGTGAGATGGCGCTCACTTCCTGTTCGCGGTTGCCGCGCTGGTTGTCGGCGCCACCGCTCATGAGCTGGAGGTAGTCGATGATCACCAGTTGTATATCGTGCTGCATCTTCAGGCGGCGGCACTTGGCACGCAGCTCGAAAATGTTGATCCCGGGGGTATCGTCGATGAAAATGGGCGCTTCGCTGAGGTGTTCGATCGAGGTGTGCAGCTGCTGCCACTCGTATTCTTCTAACTGGCCGTTACGCAGTTTGCTGCCGGAGATCTCGGCTTCCAGTGAAATGAGGCGCTGCACCAGCTGGATGTTCGACATTTCCAGGGAAAAGATCGCGACCGGTTTCTTGAAATCGACTGCCGCATTGCGGGTCAGCGCCAGCACAAAGGAGGTCTTACCCATACCCGGCCGCGCGGCGATGATGACGAGGTCGGACGCCTGCCAGCCGGAGGTCAGCCGGTCGAGCGCCGTAAAGCCGGTCGGGATACCGGTCAGCCCGTCTTCGCGGTCTTTCAGTTCTTCGAGCTGCTTGAGCGCCTTGGTAGCCAGGGCGCCCATGTTCTCCACCCCACGGCTGAGGTTCTGCTGGGTGATGTTGAACAGCCCTTTCTCGGCGTCGTCCAGCAGATTGAACACATCGGTCGTATCCTCGTAGGCATCGCGGATGATCTGGGTCGACACCCGGATCAGCTCGCGCTGGATGTGTTTCTGGGCAATGATGCGGGCGTGGTATTCGATATTGGCGGCCGAGGCGACCTTATTGGAGAGTTCGACCAGATAGTAGGGACCGCCAACAGCCTCCAGGTCGCCGGCCTTTTTCAACTCCTCCGTCACGGTGAGCAGGTCGATCGGTTGCGAACGCTGGAACAGCCGCAGCATGGCCTCGAAGATGTGCTGATGCCCTTCGAGATAAAAACTATCCGGCCGCAAAATGTCGAGCACTATGGCCAGCGCATCCTTGTCGAGCATCAGGGCGCCCAACACGGCTTCCTCCAGTTCGCGCGCCTGCGGCTGCACCTTGCCGAACACGAAGTTCGACAGTTCGCTGCCGGTGCGCGTCTGAAGCTCCTTAGACTTATTATTTCTACTCTTTTCTGCCATATCCGCAACGCTGGTCGACCGGCCGGTTGAGGGTCGACCGTCTTACAAAACTACATCCTTTCGCTTGTAAATGGAAATCGGGACCGGAAGCGGCAAAATGTGGAAAAACCATCCCTTTTCTGTTGAAGAAGAGGGTGTTTTCCACATTTTCCACAGGATTTTCGCCGGGGAATTGGACGGAATTGTTGAAAAATATACCTCGATGCCGGCTCGATCGGATCGTTGCAATGGAATGACTACTTCCTGACGAGCTTGCCGCTCAGCTGCCCGCCGCCGGCAGCGCGGAGGCGATAGAAATAGATCCCGGCCGGCCAGGCGGCGGTGAGGATGTCGATCGACCCCACTTCCAGCGCATCGATGGAAACCCGGTGGATCAGACGGCCCTGCAGGTCGAACACCTCCAGTTTTGTCTCTCCGGTCAAGCCTCGATAGGACAGGGTCACTTTCTCCTCGAAGGGGTTGGGGCGAACTTCTACGGCCGGACCTCCGGTTGCCGGTTCGTCGGTATCGACCAGCGCGAGGGCCTGTTGTACCGCAGCCAGCGCATCGACCCGGCCAAAGCCGTAGGTGTTGTTGGGAATCTCCATGCCCGTCACACTACCGCAATCCTGGGAGGTTTGCTTGGGTACGGCCGATTGCTCGATAATGTCCTCGATGAGTTCGACCTGTCCGGCCAGTTCGGGGTTGGCGGAGATGATCAGGGCAACCAGTCCGGCCACGTGCGGCCCGGCCATGCTGGTGCCGCTCGTCGTAGCGTAACCTCCGTTGCGAACGCTCGAGCGCACTCCTACGCCCGGGGCCGTGACGTTCGGCTTGAGGCGGTTGCTGTTATCGACCAGCACCGGTCCGCGACTGCTGAAGCCGGCAATGGTGTCGTTTTGAGCGACAGCGCCTACTGTAAAGCTGTTTTCGAAAATAGCCGAGGGCGTACTGACACTGCTGCAGCCTTGCGAGCCGCTGTTGCCCGCAGAAACCACCACCACTACTCCCGAAGCCTTGAGGTTGTCGACTGCCGTTTGCATGAAGGCGAAGTTGTCGGGATTGCAGCCTTCTAATTCCGGGCAGCTCCACGAATTGTTGATCACGTGAGGAGCCTTACTTGGATCCGGGTTTTGGCCGTTGAGGTCGGTCGGCGCCAGGAACCATTCGAAACACTCGATGTAGGTGGCGGGCGATCCGTAGCCGCGCTCCATGTTCCTGCAGGCGATCCAGCGGGCGCCCGGAGCCACGCCGATCTGGTTGTCGCCGTCTTCGCCGATCATGGTGCCCATGGTGTGGGTGCCGTGGCCGCTATCGTCGCAGGGAACCGCCGAATCGAGCCCGCAGGGGTTGTTCGTCGGAGATACGATGGAGTCGTTGTTCAGCGGATTGATCTCGTGAATGGCGTCGTGCCAGTTGTAGTTGTGGTCGGCAGCGGTTCCATCCCAACCGCGATATTGCGTCTTCAGGGCCGGGTGATCCCATTCATAACCGGTATCCTGGCCTCCTACGATAACGCCCTGCCCGGTATAGCCCATGGCCCAGACGTCGTCGGCATTGATCCGCTCGATGCCCCATTCGATGGCGTCGGGTCCCCGGGTAGTCACCGGGGTTTCCTCGATCGGCTCTTCTACCTCGACGGGGTCGTTGACCTGCAGGCGGGAAACCTCCGGTCGTTGCGCGATCGAACGCAACACATCCAGATCTGCCCGTACCCAAAGCGCATTGATGAGATAATAGGAGCGGAATTCAACCCCCTTTCCACTCAACTCAGCCACTAATCCGGCCTGTGTACGCCCGGCCGTTTGCTGCAGCGTTTGCCACACATAGTTTGCGCGCGCCTCTTTGGTAGTCAGCAGCCTAGCGGCCGACACATCGGCCTGTTCCCGCAGCAAAACGATAAGCTCAACCGTTTCTCCGGCTTCGGCCCGGGCGAGAAGTTCGGGCGCCACCTTGTCCTTCCATTCGTCGTTTGTCTGGAATGCGCCCAGAAAGATCGGGGCGAAAAGTAGTAGTGCGACTTTTTTCATTATGCCTGAATTTATCCAACATCCAACATCCAACATCCAACATCCAACATCCAAAGTAAAACAATGAAAAACGGCTTTGTTGTCATCTGTGTGCCACAAAGCCGTTTTTGCAAGGAGTTTGTCGAATCCACCTCAGAAATCGAGGCCGAGTGACACATAGAGCCGGGGTTCCTGCACCACGCGGGTTTCGATCCCCCAAGCGTAGTCGACCCGCAGGAAATAGCCGAACAGCAGGGCCCGCACACCGCCGCCATAACCGACCACGATCGGATCGCGGAAGAAACGCACCTTGACTGTTACCGGATTACTGGGCACGGGCGGATCGGGAATGAATTTGGTGTTCAACGGATTCTCGTCGGTGAAGGGCGTCAGGCCCTGCCAGGCGGTACCCATGTCAAAAAAGCCGACCAGTTGGAAGTTGCGCAGGAAATTGGAGTTGAGGTTTTTCGAAAAGTAGCGGAAGATCGGCACCCTCAGTTCGGTGTTGACCAGGGCGTAGGAATTGCCGTTGCGGATGTTCAACCGGAACCCGCGCATGTTGGCCGCTACGGTCTGATAAGCGAAGTCGCCGGAGATCGGCGTGGGAATGTCGTCGTTGAAGCGGGGTAGCAACCAATTGTCGACCCCACCCAGATAGTATAGGATCTTCTCCGATCCGAAAGACGTGGCGCCGGCAAAGCGGGCGGCGAAGATCGAGTACTTGAGCAGACGCTGATAATGCCGGGCGTCGAAGCCCACCACGGCCATAAATCCGTCGTTGAAGCCAAGGCTAAGCCCATCCGTCACCTGCAGATCGAAGCGTTTGACGGCTTCGGCAAAAACCTTGTAACGGGTGCCGTTCTTGATATTGAGGGCCACATCGAGCGTATTGTCGAACACGTACTCTAGCCTCAGGCCGAGGCGTTGCTCGCGCAGGATGGGGTCTTCAAGCGTAACGGGCGAGGTAGCCAGCGGAACGGTATTGTCAAAGCGCAAGGTGGTCGTGGCCCGGATGCTCGTAAAGATATCGAGTGGATAGCGCAGTTGAAACTGGGTCAGGAACACTACCGATTCTGTTTTCGGTTGAATGGGAGAGGAAATACTGCCTTCTTCCGAAAAGCGCAGGGCGCGGCGATAGGCGGCATAGCGCTTGTCGAGCCGCTTTTTTTTGTCGTCGAACACCAGGAAATACTCCGTGCCGTTGAAGGTGGTCGGAATGCGGATCCCCCCTTCCAGTTCGTAATCTTCGAACAGGTCCTTGAAATTGGCCTTCAGCAGGATGCCCGGAGGGGGATAGCCAAAATCCTGCGGGGTGCCGGCGAAGCTGTTAAGTCCGTCGAACAGAAGCGAGTTATCGAGCTGAGTGGTGACAAAATCGGTGCGGAACTTTATACGGTACGGGATGATCCGGCCGGGACGGAATTCTTCCAGGCCTTCCTCCTGTTCGGCCTGGAGGTTTTCAGGAGCGACATACTCCGGCTCGGGGCGTTGCAGGGTTATTTCTCCTTCATCTTCTTCGACGATCACCTGTGCAGGCACCTCTTCTTCATCGAACTCACTTTGAAAAAGGTAGTTGTCGATATCGATCTTGCCGGTATCCTGTTTTTCCTGCGGCACGTCGGAGAGGTCGATCGACTTTTGTTCCTTTTCGATCAGCACCGGGGAGGGGGGCGCCGGCGGCTTGCTCTTGGTCTCTTCCTGCAGACTGAGCCGCTGGTGATAATCGCGCATTTTTTCCCGGTAGAAGGTCGCCCGCGGCACGACTGCCTGGCCGGTCGCTTCGATCGGTTGGAAGAGTATCCGATGCGATCCGTCGCGCAGTACGAGTTCCACTTCGCGGCCGGCCCGGGGGGCGGTGTGCTGCATCAGGATATTGCGATCGCGATTGGTCACCGGAAAGGTAACTCCTCGCTGCTTGATCACCGGTACGATCTCGATCGTATCGATCTGCGCGATGGCGGCGCTATCGAGCTTAGTGGTCAGGGCCGAGTCGGGTTCCATGACGACCTCGGTGCCGTCTTGCATGCGTACCACCTTGTCGTAATGATGGATATAATCCTCGAGGTACCCCTGAAAGCGATTATCGATCCCGGAAACATCGCTCAGATAGCTGAAATAGGTGGTATCGAGCGCCGCCGGCTGCCGTTCGTTGGCATGGGGCGTATGGGTTAGCCGCACGAGCTCTCCGGGGCGGCCTTCCAGATCGTAGTAGAACAGATCGAACGTGGCGATCGGCAGAATGGAGTCGAGCTTGGTCGGCAACAGGAGCGAATCGGAACGGTTCGAGGCAAAGACGATCCCGCGTTTTCCACGCAGGTTGACCACCCGGGCGTCGAGATCATCCCAAAAGTCGTTGGTGATTCGCTGTGTTTGCCGCGTTTGCGTGAAATAGAGGAACAGGTCGGAAAAACCGCGAACCGCAGCCGTCAACACCAGATCGAAGTTGTTGAGATAGTCGATGCTGTAGATGCGCTGGTATTGGGTCGACATGTCCTCGACGACTTTCTCACCAGTGTAAATGTCGTACTTCAGTAGTTTGATCACGTCGCGCACTTCGTAGATCACCGCCAGCTCCATTCCGCCCGGGTTCCAGGCAAAGAGCGGATAGTTGTAGTCGGTGGCCTGAAAGGCATTGCGGAATCCCTGCTTCATCACCAGCGTGCGCTTGCCGGAGGAGATCTCCTGGATATAGAGCTTGAACTTCCCGATCTCGTTGACGACATAGGCCACCTTCTGGCCGTCCGGACTAAGCTTGACCAGGGTGATCGGCAGGTTGCGCTTGTTCTTGAATTCGATGGGCTGACCTTCGGCCGGCTCCATGTTCCGGGTTTCGCCGAGGTACCGCTGTTTGAAATACGACTGCCAGCTTTCGGTCGTTTTGTCAAAAGAACTGCCCAGCACATACAGAAAGCCGCTTTCCACGCTGCGATTGATCCGCGTCAGATAGAGGAGGTTCGACACGGTGGCTTTGCCGAAATTCTGGCTGATGAAGTACCAGAGCGAATGACCGGCCAAGGCCGGATTGGCTTCGGCGAAATCCTCGAATTCTTCGTATTTATCACTCAGAAAGATATCGCGTAGTTGGTTGTCGAGGCCGGTATTCCAATCCTGTCCGACAAAGGAGATCAGGCCATCCTTGAACCAGGCCGGCAGGTTCATCATGACGGCATTTTGCACGATCTCCTGCAGGTTGGAGCCGAACAACATGGCATTCATATATACCGAAGCTACCCCCTCGCGGATCTGGCGGCGCAGATCGTTATGGTCGCCGTTGAAATACACAAACATCTTGTTGCCGACGATCTTCGTTTGCCCGCCGATGTTCTCGAAGGCTTCCTCGCTGCCGATGTTGCTTTGCTTAAGGTCGGTCAGATCGGTATAAACGATGATCTCGATCTTGTCGTTCATGCGGTGCTCCAGGATACTCTCGATCGATTCGAAGTCGTATTCGGCCATTTGCACGACCGACTGCCCGATGTAGCGCCCTTCGCCATACCAGTAGGTGATGAAGTTTCGGCTTTCGTACTGCGACCACTCGTCATAGTCCTGGTGAAATTGCACCCGGTTCTTTCCGAACTCGACAGACGACACCTGCCCGCGGAGCGTGACGAACGGGCAAAGCAGGATCAGAAAAAGGGGAAGGGTAAAAGTGATTCGCATATTGGTGGAAATCTTTGCGTGACAGACGGGCTTATTTCCCCGAGAAAATTGGATGTTTGTACTTTCCTAACTTATCCTCAAGCGAAAGTGGTTTGGGAATTCTTAAGACGACCCATCAGCATTCGCTTGAGTATATGCCGACGTAGAAGTGGTTGGGATTCCCAAAACCACTTCGATGTCGGTATAAGATACGCAATTAGTGTTTTCAACGCACTAATGAAAACGGAAAAAGAATGGCTTCTGTTGTAAGTTTTACGTTTAATCCCTTCCAGGAGAACACCTACGTGGTATACGACGAAACCGGCGAATGCGTCATTTTCGACCCGGGCTGTTACGATGCGACGGAAAAGGAAGAACTCCGGATCTATCTCCATAAGCACGACTTGACCCCCGTCCGCCTCATCAATACGCACTGCCATATCGACCATGTGTTCGGCAACCGCTTCGTCGCCGAAACCTACGATCTGCCCCTCGAGATCCACCGGGGGGAAATACCGGTATTGGAGTCGCTTCCGCAAACGGCGGCCTTTTTTGGCATCCGCCTGCCAGAGCCTTCCCCACCTGCCGGCAAATTCATCGAAGACGGCGATTGGGTCGAATTTGGCACTACCCGATTGCAGGCCATCCTGACCCCCGGCCACTCGCCCGCCAGCCTTTCCTTCTATTGTGAAAAAGACCGTTTCGTCATCGCGGGCGACGTACTCTTCCTGCAAAGCATCGGCCGCACCGACCTGCCCGGCGGCGATTTCGACACGCTCATCCGCAGCATTACCGAACGGCTGTTCCCGCTAGGCGACGACGTGCGGGTGTACCCCGGCCACGGCCCGGCGACGAGCATCGGGTATGAGAAGATCCACAATCCGTTTGTTTGAGTAGAAAGATGAAAGTAGAAAGATGAAAGAAGGGGGCGGTCAGGGGATCGCTCGAATCTTTCATCTTTCTACTTTCATCTTTCTACTAGAAGGACAGTTTCCCCTGCACCCCATCCGGCAGCAGGCGGAACGAGCGGCGGTGGTGCACGGTCGCCCCGTGCGTGCGGATGGCTTCGCGGTGGGCGGCGGTGGGATAGCCGCGATTTTGTTCCCAGCCATAGGCGGGATGCTCGGCGGCCAGGTTCGCCATGAGTTCGTCGCGGTGGGTTTTGGCCAGGATAGAGGCGGCGGCGATAGATCGAAATTTCCCGTCGCCCTTTATGATGCACGCGTGAGGGATGCCGGGAAAGGGATGAAAGCGATTGCCGTCGATCAGGAGGAATTCCGGTCGCTTGCCCAGTTGTTCGATGGCCCGGTGCATGGCCAGAATGGAAGCATGCAGGATATTGAGGCGGTCGATCTCCTCAACGCCGACGGCCGCTACGCTCCAGGCCAGGGCTTCGGTTTCGATCACCGGCCGCAGTTGGTCGCGGGCGCTTTCCGGAAGTTGTTTGGAATCGTTGAGCAGCGGATGGGAAAACCCGGGCGGCAGGATGACGGCAGCGGCAACGACCGGCCCAGCCAGGCATCCCCGGCCGGCTTCGTCGCAGCCGGCCTCGACAACGCCTTCGCGAAAACTGCCGGCCAGCGCCGATGTTTTCTGTACTCCCATGCCCTATTGTCTTACGATGAGGAATTCGACCCGCCGGTTGAGTTGCCGTCCTTCGGAGGTATCGTTGCTGGCGATCGGTTGCGTATGGCCGAAGCCCTTGTACAAGGTGCGCTCGCGGGGAATACCCTGCTCGTTGAGGTAGTACACCACGGCCTTGGCCCGCTTGCGCGAAAGGTACATGTTGTAGTTGTCAGCCCCCTTGTTGTCGGTATGGCCGTTGACTTGAATGACCATGGAAGGATTGGCCTTCATCAAGCTGACCAACTTGCGCAACTCGACGTAGGAACGCGGGTGGAGTTCGTACTTGTCGAACTCGAAATAGAGGTGTTTGAGCCGCACGATCTTCCCTTCTTCGAGCTCGATCTTGGTCAGGTCGTCGGGTTTGACGGGAACGGGCAGGATCGGCGGAATTTTCTTTACCAGCACATCGTCGAGGTAATAATAGGCGTATTTGAGGTGTTCGTCGTCCATTCCGGCCACCCGGGTATGATCGTCGTCGAAGAAGTTGCCGATCAGCAGGTATTCCGCTTCCGCTTCGGCGGTGAAGGTGCCGGACACCCGCTGCCAACGCCCTTTCGCCACCTCGACGATCTCTTCCGATCGCACCTGAGGTGGGAGGGGCAGCAACTCATCGGTCGTGATATCTACCTTGGTGGGAGAAAAATGGAACCCGAGGTTATTGACGTCGAGCGATCGGGGCAATTGGTTGACCCACATTTCCACGTAGTAATCCTGTCCGACCACCAGGGGTTCGGCCAACTGGGCCTGGACATACTCGCGGCAATGCGGCTTGCCATCGACACAGCCGTAGACCGTGA
>JAGQXA010000510.1 GCA_020436865.1 Saprospiraceae bacterium
AACCTACCGGCAACAGCTAAACCCGGAACTGATCGCGCAACTCCAACGGATGAGCGATCGCGACCAGGAGTTTCGCTCGGAAGAACCGGAAAATTGGGAACTGCAACGCCAAAACGATAGTTTGAACTGGCAGGAACTGCAGTCGATCGTCGGCCGGCTCGGCCGGCTACCCTCCTATGCCGAACTCGGTCTGGAAGGCTACGACAACCTGGAACTGCTGTTCTACCACATGGACCGGGAGCCGCTGGCAAGTTTTCTGCCGTATGTGCTCGAAGGCATCGCACAAGGAGGATCGAACCTCGCGCACGTCATCCTCTACCAGCTCGACCGGATCGGGATGAGCGAAGGCCGGATCTACACGATCGACCGCGAGGGAAAGATCGAAGACCTGGGCGCACGAACGATCCTGAAGAACGGATACCCCTGCCAGACGTTCGGCGAGTGGTTTCACGAAAGAAGTCCGCTCGATGGAAAAACCTATCGCACTCCGCTCGACCCGAACCTAGACACAAAAGAGGTCGACCGCGTGCGGCGACTCTTCGGACTCGACGACATGGATTCAAAAAAGAAAAGAGAGCCTTGGGTGCTCAATGTGCCGGCGGAGGAGTTCGAAGAGAAGATCCAAGGATAAGTGAAAGATCAAACCAGCCAGAAATGAAAACCAAGCTCCTCAATGCCGGACTGATCCTCAGCTCGCTGTTCGCCTACCTGGAGTGGGGCCAGACCAACAGCATGTTCCTGATCCAGGGAGAGATCGAAGTGATCTCCAAGCTTTTCAGCGATCCGACCTCGGTGCTGCATCCATTCACGCTCATCCCGCTCTTCGGCCAAGTCCTGCTGCTCGTCACTTTATTCCAAAAACAACCGAGCAAGGTCCTGAGCTTGCTGGGCCTGGGCTGTATCGCCATTCTGTTGCTCCTGATCTTTGCGATCGGCCTGATGGTCCTGCACGTGAAGATCATCGCCTCCACCTTGCCCTTTCTGATCGTGGGTTATCTGACGCTGCGGCATCATCTGAAGAAAGCCCCCTTATGACGGCTTTCGCGATTTTCTCTTTTTCAAATTCACCCGAATGAAAATTGAAATCACCAGGCAGACCGGCCGAAGCCGCCTCACCTGTCGAAGGGAAGACGGCTCTTTCACCAGCGAAAACCTGGGGCCGGATTTCCCCATTCACGACCTCGCCCACTATGTGGTAGAAACGAAATTCGATCTGCCCGATGGATTTTACGGCCATATCCGCTCCGGAATGAGCATTCAGGAGCTATCCGACAAAGCGGTCATCAAAAAGCTAGGAATGGGGTCTTGGCTCGCCGAGATCCTTACGCGAAACCTGCAGGCGCTCACATCGGGGGCATGCCGGCCCGAGGAATACCTCGAGCTGGTCGAATGGGAGATCGCCTCGATGGGAGAAGTCGACATCCCCGCCATGAGCCTGCCCGACATTTTAGAGATGAAGGCTCAGTTGGAAGCCCTTGCCGTGCGATGGGACAGGCTGCGGGATGGGGAAACTTTGACCCTGAACTTCTATACTCAAGCGAGCACCAAACTACCGACCATATGAATGCCCAATCCTTGATACGCGAATGGTTCGACAAATGGAGCAGCGGCGATTTCCGCAATCTGCCCATCGCCGAGCATTTCAAACATACGAGCCCCTTTGGTACCATTCACGGAAAAAAGGAATACCTCCGCCTGGTAGAAGAGAATCAGGACAAATTCCTGGGCTACCGCTTCGATCTCCACGACGAGCTTTACGCCGGCGATCGAGGCTGTGTGCGCTATACAGCCGTACAAGGCGATTTCACCCTCGATGTCAGCGAGTGGCACTACGTGAAGGACGGCCTCATCGAAGAGATCATCGCCTACTACCACATCGGCGAAGTGCGCGAAGAGCGACAATTATCCGAGCCCGACGCCGGCAAATAGGCCGGCAGGGCAGGCATACCGGCGCATTTGCCCTCCAATTTTCTATCTTACGAAGAATGAAGAAAGGGCTACTCACGTGTCTGGTCTGTTTTTGCCTGACGCCTGCCTTCTGCAGCAGCATCGATTCCCTGCTCGGGGTATTGGACCGAAGCATCGAGCAGCGCCCCGCCACCTTGCAACAGAAGTACCGGCGGATCGCCGATCTGCGTTCCGAACTGGCCCGAAGCGGGAATCGCCAGGATTCCTTTCAGCTCATCCTCCGCTTGACCAACGAATATCGTTCGTTCAACTACGATACGGCCTATCTGGAAGTACAGCG
>JAGQXA010000511.1 GCA_020436865.1 Saprospiraceae bacterium
ATATCTCACCGAGCAGGTGCATCACTGCGTGCAGAAGGCATTGCGGATCGCCGGACTGGAGGAAGCGATCATTCGCTACGTGCCGATGGACGATCGCTATCGCATGGACGCCGGCGCTTTGCGGCGGCAGGTGGCGGCCGATCAGTCGGCCGGTCTGCGGCCGTTCCTCGTCGTCGGCTCGGCCGGCACGACCGATACCGGCTCGATCGATCCGTTGGCCGACATTGCCGATATCGCCGGGCAGTACGACCTTTGGTTCCACGTCGACGCCGCCTACGGCGGCTTTTTCGCCCTGCTCGACGAACTGCGGCCGGCTTTTCGCGGCATGGAACGCTCCGACAGCCTCGCCATCGACCCGCACAAGGGGCTGTTCTTGTCGTACGGCCTGGGCGCCGTGTTGATCAAAGACGTGCAGGCGCAGTTGCGGTCGCACTACTACCGGGCCAACTACATGCAGGACTCGGTGATCGATACCGACGAGCTCAATCCGGCCGATCTGTCGCCCGAGCTGACCAAGCACTTTCGCGGACTGCGCATGTGGATGGCCCTGCAGTTATTCGGTTTAACGCCCTTCCGGGCCGCCCTGCAGGAGAAGCGCGAGCTGGCGCTGTATTTCCACGAAGAGGTGCAAAAGCTGGGGTTTGAGGTAGGACCCAGTCCGGAGCTGTCGGTTGCCATCTACCGGTATGTGCCGTTGGCCGGAGATCCCGACGACTTCAACCGTCGCTTGGTGGCGCGGGTACAGCGCGACGGACGGGTGTTCGTTTCGTCGACGCTCATACAGGGCCGGTTTTGGATCCGGCTGGCGGTTTTGTCGTTCCGCACGCACCTCGAGCATATCGACTGGCTGCTGGAGGTACTGGAGGCCGGCGTCCGCGAATTGGAGGCGTAAGAGCGAGCGTTATTTTACAGCCATTTTTGCTTCCGGAACAGCAACACCAGCGCTACCAGAATGGCCAGCATGAGCGCCCACAGGCCAAAATATCCATAATGCCATTTCAACTCGGGCATGTATTCGAAGTTCATGCCATAAATGCCGGCCAGAAAGGTCAGAGGGATGAAGATGGTGGAGATGATCGTCAGCACCTTCATCACGTTGTTCATCCGGAAGCTGATCTCCGACAGGTAGAGGTCGTACAGGCCGTTGATCATGTCGCGGTAGGTGTCGATCGTATCCATGATCTGCACGACGTGATCGAAGAGGTCGCGTACGTAGACCATGGTCGCTTCCTGGATATAGGGGTGCTCGGCCCGGCTGAAGCGGGCGATGGCTTCCCGCAGCGGGGCTACCGACTTGCGCAGTTGCAGCGACTGTACCTTCAGTTGGTGAATGCCCGCTTTGGTGTCGTTGCCGGGATCGCCCAGCACCTCTTCTTCCAGCTGATCGATCCGTTCTTCGATCTCGTCCAGGGCCAGGTAGTAGTGATCGACCACGGTGTCGAGAAGGGCATAGGCCAGATAGTCGCTACCTCGCTGCCGGATGCGGCTGACCGGATTGTTGATGCGCTCACGTACGCTAGGGAACAGATCGCTTTCGAGTTCCTGGAAGGAAAGGAGAAATCCCTGGCCGACCCACATGGACACCTGCTCGGTTTCCAGCTCAAACGGTTCTTTTTTACATTTCAGCCAGCGCAGGGTGATGAAAAAGCCGTTCTCGTAATCCTCGAACTTGGGCCGCTGGTGTATGTCCAGAATGTCTTCCAGCACAAGCGGGTGGATCACGAAGCTCTTGCCGATCTGTTCGATGAGCTCGATATCGTGCACTCCACGGATGTCGAACCAGGTGACGTAATCGCCATGCGCCGCCGGCGGATTCTTGTCTTTCAGGTGATACTCCTTGACCTCGTTGGCGTTGAACTGCATAAGCGAAACATTGGGCTCACCGCTCACGTCCTTGCCCGTGAAGATCAGGGTGCCCGGCGCCATGCCGGTCTTTCTGCGTCGTTTCTTTTTGGCCATGGTTTAAAGGTAAGGAAAAGGGAGAAAAGGGAGAAAGGGGTGAAAGGGGGCAGCTTCGCTGGGGCAATGGGGCAATGGGGCGAGCTCTATCAAGAAAACCGGCTCCGAAGGAGCACCCAACGACCTCGTAGAGGTCCCCCCTCTCTAGCGAACGGCAGGATATCCCCGGACTCCCGGCATTGCCTCCAATCCCCCAATCCCCCAATAACCCAATAACCCAATAACCCAATTCACCAATACAAGGCATGGAAGCGCAGTTTCCCACGGGTATTGAATTCCAGTGCCGGGGCGGGAATTTTGATGAAATTCAGCGTGCCGAGCATTGTGCGTAAGAGGCGACTTCGCACCGGCAGGCGGCTCAGGTCGATATCGGGAGAGAGGTAGAACTGGCGGTAGCGGGGGTACAGGTCCGGATCGGCGAAAAACTCGGCCTGGCCGGTCGTCCAGCTATTGTCGAAGCCGCCGTACATATTGGCGGCGCCATAGCCCAGGGCGAGATTGAGCCAGCGGGGGAATCGAGTGTTTTCGCGCCGGGGCAGGAAGGCATGGATATTGGCCGAAAGCCAGATCGTTTGAGCGTTGTAGTCTTTTACGAAATTTTCGCCGAAGCTCGTGCCGAAGAGTTCGTCGGCCCGCGCTTGCAGGGTCGTTTGCTCGCTGCCATCGGTCGAAAAGACCGGATCGGAAGGGTAGGGGGCTGGAGAGGAGGAGATCTTGGGGCGGATGCGTTGCTCCTCCCAGCACAGTTCCTGGGCGGCAAAGAGGCTTGCTCCCAGCAGGTTGAACCCCATGTCGGCCATCGAGAAGCCCCACTTTTCGGAAAAACCGTCCATCACCTCCACGGTCGACTGCAATAGTAAACCGGCGCCGATACCCGTCCACATGGCCGATCGCCGTCGCATGCCGGTCCACCGCGCTCCCGTGAAGATCCAGTTTGATTCGTGGTAGGCCGTAAAGAAGTGCCCCATTTTATCCATTTGTTCCCATTCGTGCCAGTCGTTGAACAGGTGGAAAGGCCCCAGCTCGTAATCCCGGTACCAGACCTGCCACAAGCCCACTGAAAAGCCCGAATAGATGGCGGCGCCGGCGCCCGCTGAAATCCAGAAACGGCCCGGATGCAGCGAGTCGGCCGGCTCCAGGAAGGAGCGGGGCGCAGGGGCGGCCGGAGGGCTCTGCCCTTCGCAGAGCAGGCTTCCGCTCAACAGCAAAGCCAGGAGGATGATTCGAAAGAGCATGGGCGGCGATTCTGTCGACAAAGAAACTACATTTTTATCGGCGGGTCAACTGGCGTTTGTTTCCCTTCTGTTCGTCTGTTCCCGGGTTCGGTTGATAGAATTGCCCAAACAGTTTGCACGGGAAAGTGTTAAATTGAGGAAAAAAATACGCCACCATGAA
>JAGQXA010000512.1 GCA_020436865.1 Saprospiraceae bacterium
AATTGCGTTTGAGCGCTGAGTTGGGCAATAAAAATGAAGGTACCGGCAAAAAGAGGGGAGAGATTTCTATGAAGCCGTTCCTGTAATTGCATAGCAGGAAAGAGTCTGGGTTATCAGGTCTCTTAAAGCTACCAAAAATCAGGCAAGTGACCGGGTTTTCGTCCAAAAAAGCTCAAACGGAGCTCGTTTTGGAATCTTGCTGGCGGTCGACCGAGATCGGATCCTTGCTCTACGACGGTATCATATGCACCACTACCTCCCCGCCCGACCCATCGTCGAAGGTGACGCCGGCTTTGACGGCCTCTACGGCGATCCGTTCGGCCGAATAACCTTCCAGATCGTAGAGGGCGTGCATGGCGCCCAGGGCATAATACCGCCCGCTGCCGTAAGCCCAGTATTTGCTCAGATGGTACACCTCGCGCAGCGAATGCACCCCGAAAATGCCATGCTTGTTGGCGATGACCAGCTCGTATTGGGAGGATTCGACCGGATCGTCCTCTTCCTCGTCGGGCTTGAGGAAGTATTTGTTCTTCAGCTTCTTGTGCAACTTGGTGAAGTACTTGAAGATGCTCACCTCGTTGGAAAAATCGGGTTCTTCCTTCGCATCGGCGATGATGTCGGCGAAGATCATGCTAAGCGACACGCTGCCTACCATCCCGATCAGGGAGTCGCCCCACTGCTGGATCTTGGCGTGATTGACGATAAACTCCCCGCTCATCTTGGTGGAGCCGAAAGTGGTCTGCGATTCGCTGGCCATGCAGATCTGTCCGTTCTTGTGCACTACGGCGATAGTCGACATTGCGTTCGGGTTTATGTGCCCTCCGGGCATACTTGGAAAAGAGTGCAAATGTAGCCGTTTTGCACTACCCGGCCAAAAGGGAATGTCCGCAATGAGTCAAGCTATTTCACCAACTTCACCTGGACGGCATTGGGCCCCTTCGGTCCCATTTCCACCTCGAAGGTCACGCGGTCATTCTCCTGCAGCGGTTCGTCGAGATTGTTAATGTGCACGAAAATGCTATCCTCCGTTTCGAGGTCGATGATAAAGCCATAGCCTTTTTCTTCATTGAAGAACTTGACCCGCCCTTTGCGAATGACCTCCTGGGCGGTATGGTCCTGAGGAGGCACGCCGAGCACGATATCTTCAGCCTTGATCTCGGTCTTTTTGGAAGGATCGGGAGGAGTACTGGTCAGGTTGCCGTTTTCGTCGACATAGGAGAGCATTTCCTCAAAGGGCACTTTCCCTCTTTCTTCTTTTTCAACTTTGCGCTGTTCGCGGCGCTCCAGTTTTTCCTGTTTTTTCTTGCGACGTTTCTTTTCTTTTTCTCTCTTGCTGTACGAATCTTGTGATCTACCCATACGTTAATTTAAGGTTTTAAAATTCCCTCCTGAAGATGAAAGCATCCGGCAAACGGAATCAAACAGCATGCCTTAGACCGCCACGTTCAACAAGGGAATCCAAAGCTACCGAAATTTGGTCAAAGCGCCAATTTCATTTCCAGGGTCGGCGGGAGAAATCGATCAGTCGATGACCCTGCGCATGTCTACATACGCGACCTCCTGCTCCTCCCCTACCCTTCGCAATTCCCATTCCAGCTCGTGCAGTTCTTCGGGATAGGAGCGGCCGTTGACCTTCTTCATACCGGCCAGCTTGTCCCAGCGATCTACCAGCATCCGGACGTCGAAGCACCAGCCGTCGGCCCGGAAGTTGACCAGCAGGTAGGCGCGGTCTTCCTCTTCCAGAAAAGTGCGGAAAAAATACCGGAAATCGGCGGGGGTTTTGCCCTGAAGCACTTCCCGCACGGCCGCCTGGTATTCTTCAGACAGCGGATCGTCGAATCGTTCGAACAGTCCGCCGGTATGGCAAACGGGCTCCGGAGCAAAGAGGTAACGCGGAGAGACAAAAGCATAGATCAGAACAATCGA
>JAGQXA010000513.1 GCA_020436865.1 Saprospiraceae bacterium
ATGACCATCGCCGGCCAACGGGCCTTGCTGACGCATATTTACGTGTATGCCGACGAATCGGGCTTCTGGCCCAAGGTGCGCTTCGTAGAGATCTTCGGCGAAAATCCCTACTCGGGCGCCCCAATCTACGAACGCATCGATTTCTAAACCGCCATCCTAAAGAGCTTCGCCGCCATGAACGAAAAACCGACTTCCGTCTGGAAAAAGATCGCTCAGAATCAGTACGTTAAGCTGGTGCTCGGTAACCTGATCTCCTTCCTGGTCATCCTGTTCGTCGTGAATCTGCTGTCGGCCATCGCGCTGTATTTCATCGACAACGATATCCTGCTGTTTGGCGACTCGCGAACCGATCTGCCGAACTACGATGCCAGCCGGGCCCACGCAGAAGAGGTCTTTCTCGACTACGAACGCACCTCCACACAGTATGAACCCTTCATCGGTTGGTCGCGTCTGCCCTATCAGGGAAAAACCACGGTCATCGGTCCGGAAGGCGATCGCCTCTGCCCGCCGCCCGCTCCCGGCGCTTCCAAGATCGCCCACTTCTTCGGCGGCTCGACCATGTGGGGTACGGGAAGCGACGACTCCGGTACCATCCCGGCTCAATTCCAGGCGCTGTCGCCCGATTTCCGGGCCGTCAATCATGGCGAAACGGGCTTCAATAGCCGCCAAGGGCTCGACAAGCTCCTCAACCTCCTGGTACAGGGCGATACGCTCGACCTGGTCGTCTTCTACGATGGGGTCAACGACATCTACTATTCCTGCCAGAAGGGCGTCGACGAACTGCCGACCCACGCCCGCGAAACCTACCTGCGCGACGCCGCCCGCAAGAACCGCGATCGTTCCTACGCCCGGGTGTTTCGGGCGCTGTTCCTCGATAACATCCTGGCCCTGGCCGTCAAGATCAACCAGTCGCCGGCCTTCCAGCAGCGCAAGGATCGCTGCGACTTCTTCGACTGCCTCTGCAAACCGGAGAAGGTCCAGGCCGTCGCCAACGAACTCCTCACCAACTGGTCGATCGCCCACGATCTGGTGGAAGCCCGCGGCGGACGTTTCATCGGCATCCTGCAGCCCAGCCCCTACCTGGGCGATCCGCGCCTCGACCACATCTCGGTATCGGGCATGCGCCAGAGCATCGATACGACTTACCAGCTGGTCTACCACGAGATCCAGCGGCAGATCGACGAACGCGACCTGAACTGGGCCTACGACTTCACCGATGTGCTCGACGGCGACGAGTACTTCTACATCGACTATTGCCACCTCTCGCCTAACGGCAACCGGAAAGTGGCGGAACGGCTTAGCGCTATTGTCGGTAAGCCGTTGGTGGATAAGAGGGAGAGGTGACAGGAGTTACAGGGGTGACAGAGGTGACAAAGGTGAGGACCCCAAGGATCGAAGGACCACTGGAACTTCGGAACCTTTACCCTTCTTTGGGAAAATTGAATATTTTAGCCGGGCATCTCAAACTGCCAGTATGAAAGCCTTTGCCCAGCTCTGCTTCCTTCTTTTCTCTATCTACCTCAATGCCCAGAACAATCAAGTCCAGGGCATCATTACCTACCAAAGTAGCGGCGAGCGACCGGAGCCACTGGTGTCGGTGACGGCCGCCGGCGCCGGCAGCAGCGTGAGTAAGGATAACGGCCTTTTCGTGCTGTCTTTCCCCAACAGCAAACCGGGCGACCTGGTGCGCCTGATCGTGCAAAAAGAGGGCTACCGGGTGGTCGGCCCCGATCCGCTGATCGTCGAAGCGGCGATCCGCAGCCGGGCTACCGATCTGGTGCGCATAGTCGTGGTCAAAACCGGGGAATATGAGCGGCGAGTGGACGACTATCTGGCCGTTTTTGCCGAACGCATCCGCGAACAGACGGCCGAGATCGACCGCTTGCGGTCGGAAATGGAAGGACAAAGTCTCGCGCCGACCGAGCGGGCACTCCTGCTTAAAGAGATCGAGCGGCTGAAAGGACAGCTCGTTCAACTCGAAGGCGAAAAGCAGGCTCTGGCCGAATCGCTGGCCAGCATCAACCTCGACGATGCCTCCGAATTGGCCCGCGAGGCCTTACAGCGATTTGAAAAAGGCGACTTGCAGGCCGGTCTCGATTGGCTCTCCGCCGAAAAACTCGAGGAACTGCGGCGCAGAGCCCTGGCGGAAAAAGAACGGGCCGAGCGGGCCATGGCCAAAGTGGCCAATACTTTCCTGGTCAAGGCGCAGTTGCTGCAGGCCGACCTGCAACTCGAAGAGGCGCTCGAACACTATCGCCAGGCCCACGAACTCGATCCCGGCAATGCCGACATCACCCGCAATTACATGCACTGTTGCCGCATAGTCAATCGCTTTGCCGAGGGGATCGAGGCCGGTCAGGGGCTATTGCCGCAATTTCACCACCCCTTCGATAGCGTCGATCTGCTGGTACACCTGGCCGGCATGCATTTGCAGTTGGACGAAATTCGTCAGGCAGAGGAAAAGCTGAACACCGCCGCCAGCACTCTCGGGCGACTGGTGGCGCAAGACACCTCCTACTTGTTCACCCGGCCCTCCTTCGGATTACTGGATTTTATGACCGACCTATACGTCCAGCAGGATAAATTGGTAGACGCCGAGCAAGCTGCCGGTGCAGCGCTCGCCATTGCCGAGAGGCTGTGTCAGAAAGCGCCGGAGGCCCACGGCGATCTTCTGGCTTTAGCTTATTGGAACTACGCATCCCTGACGAGCGACCCGCAGGAAAGCGTCGACCAATACCGGAAGGCGCTGCAGCAGCTGGAGGGCCCGCTTACCGGGGTATCCGCGGGCTGGTTGTCGTATAGCCGCAGTAAGCTTTGTTTTAGTATTGCCCAACAATTGACTTACCTGGATCGGTTCGACGAAGCGCTGCAATGGGCTCAAAAGGCCGAAGGCCATCTTCAACCACTGCGCCAGGGCAACCCTTACTCCTACGAGGGAGAAGTGTTGGCCTATCGCCTCTCCCTTGCAATTCTGATCGCACGGCAGCAGTCGAATGAAGCGGAGGTGCTGGTGCAAATACAGGATGATCTGGAGGCCTTCCGGCAATATGTGCACCGGTATCCTGGTCCGTATGACGGTGATCTTGCCTCCTTACTGATGATGATCGGACAGATGTACTACTACGATCTGAAAGATAGCGAAAGTGCGATGCCGGTACTAATGGAGGCCGAAGCGATTTTCGCTCGTCTGCTGGAGGAACAACCTGGGAAAGCTACCTATACTGCCATTTATGTGCTGACGACCTTCCCCATGGCCATGATCTCCCTTTCGGATGGGAACGATGAAGATGCAAACAAGTGGTTTTCCAAAAGCCGGGAGAAGATCCGACACGTCTTGCGGAAAAAATCCGAGCCCTATTTGACCAGTCTGCTGGTTTCGAGCCTGATCAATCATTCGCTGGGCAAGGCCCGTCAAGCCTTGCAATGGGGAGAAGAATACCCGCTGACAGAAGGAAAAGCGATGCTTCGCGAGGCCGAAGAATTGCTCGCGGCTCATCCCGAGGATGAAGGCGTGCAGTTCTGGCGTTTATCCTACGAAGATGTGCGCGAACTGATCTACAGTTTCTCTCCCGAGAACATCCACGCGCGCCACCTCTGCCGCGAGGCCGACAGCCTGCAAGCGCTGATCTTTGCCACAGACGATCCGGCGATCGGGGTGCGCTGGGGGGAGGCCGGCGTGGAGAAGCTGGAGCAAGCGCTGAACATCTATCCTGAAACGGAATGCGCGCCAATGAGGCTCCCGCAATTCCTCGGCAACCTCGCCTGGTCGTACTTGCTTGTCAGACGGCCTGCCGACGCACAGGCTGCCGCCGAAAAGGCTCTCGCCGCTGACCCGACGCAGGAGTGGATCAAGACCAACCTGGCGCACAGCCTTCTCTTGCAGGGAAAATGGAAGCAGGCCCGGCCGGTCTACGAGGAACTTTCCGAAAAGCCCTTCGACGATACCCAAACCTTCGGCGACATTTTACTGCAAGATCTGAACGCCCTCGAGGAAAAAGGCATCGCGCATCCCGATTTTCGGAAGGTGCGGCAATTGTTGGGCGATGATTGAGCTATTTTGTCTGCCAGTCAACAGGTCCGGTTTTTGAAATTTTGGGCAAAACCACTACATTTAGTTCGATCGGCGAATTTCCAGATAAAAGCACCAAACCCCAATGCATTTCCTGTCAGCACTACCCAAACAATACGATGAGTGGTCGGAGTTGATCGAGCGGGCCTTCCGCGATTGGGCGCCGAAGGCAGAGATCCGCCTGGACCCCCTGACCGGTGGGCTTTCCGGCGCCTTGGTTTTTCGGGTCGACGTTCGACAAAAAGCGAAATCCAAAACGGTCAAAGGCGGCCTGTACATCCTGAAGTTGTGTCGTTACTCCCCGTGGAAGGACGTAAAGAAAGAGCAGGAGGCGCATCAGGAAGCCTACGAACGCTCCCAAACTTTTTCCAGCGCACATATTCCCCGCCTGGTCGCAGCGGCCGATTATCCCGATCTGCAGAGCTACGCCATGTTGTTCGAGATCGCCGGTCTCAGCCTCAATGCGTTTATTCCCGTCGACCGCCCCGAAAGCGATAACTTCTTTCGCGTCGCCGACCGGGTCGTGCAGGAGGCGCTCGCTGCCTGGACCGATCCGGCGCCTTCCGACGACCTTTCGGCCGAGCAGTTGTTGCGCAGCTGGCTCGGTTACCGCCTGGATCCCAAACAGGCGCCGGAACTCCACGACTTTGTCGACGGTCAATGGGGGAAGGAACTGGTCGTTCGTGAATCCTGGGAATTTCTGATAAACCCGATTGCCTTTATCGACTACGCGGCCTCCTCGCTCTCCTCGCAGATTCCCTGCCTGAGCGGGGTCATCCACGGCGATCTGCATGGCGGAAATCTGTTGGTGCACCGCTCGAGTCCGGAAACCCATCCCTATTGGATCATCGACTTCGGCTTGTCGCGCACCGGATGTGTCGGTTTCGACCAGGCCTATCTGGAAATGGCCCACATCAAATATGCCCTTAGCAAAAAAGATCCGACCTTCCTGGTGCGCGTGCTGGCCCGCCTGGAATCCGACGACGACGTCGGATTGTTGCCCGGCGGCACGAAGTGGATCTATGATTGCCTGAAAGTAATGCGACAGGGTATCCGGCTTTGGCAGGAAGCGACGCATCCGAGCCGGGCAGATGATATCCGGCGCCAATTCACCCTGGCCCGGGTGGCCGCCGGCCTCAATTGGGCCAACAAACAGACCTTGGATAAAGAAGATCGTTATCTGGCCCTGGTCTACGCCGGCTGGGCCGCGCGCGAGTACCTCAAACTGTGCGAACCGGAGGCCTGGCAGGACCTCGCCAGCCTGTCCGCGAAAAAAGGTACTTCCACCAGTGGAAGCGCTGCGACGGGACCGGCCGGACACCCCTCTGCAGTTAACCCAATGAATGTCAATGTTTTGAAAGAGACTATTTCCGAAGGAGACAGAAACCTGTTATCTCAGATGTGGAGCGAGGCGGGCAACTTCCAAGGGTCCGCAGCGCGATTTATCCTTGTTGCCGAGGCGCAGCGGATCGAACAAAACCCCGAGCTGTTGAAAGCGGTCGGCCAATTGCCCTGGTCGGCCGTGATCGATCTCGACCCCGACTCTGATCGCAAAGGATTGCACTATGCAGCCGCGCCGATCCTGCAAACCCACCGCGGCCTGCACCATTTTTCGCAAAAGGTTCCGACCGTCGATTATTTCCGGGGTACCGCCTGGATGATGGCGGCGGGCTGGCAAACCAAAGACGAGCCCAGCACGGACTACTTCGGGTGGACGGCGGAGAAACTGGAGATCATCCGCCATTTTGCCCGGGCGCTCGAACATGCCTTCGCCCATCTGCCCGTATACGTCATCGCCCTGCCTGGCGGAAGCCTGGATAAGAACATGCCCCAGGCTCGACTGACCAAAGTTCTGGGCGCCATTTCGGAGGCTTCCCGCAACAGAGCCAACATTCTGTCGCTGGGAGCGAATCCGATCAGCGAACCTCTGAAGAATTATCAGCATTTTCCCGTGCCGGTTTCCAGTTTTCTGTTGTTCCTGGAACACCATTACGGGCACCGGGCTCGCACCGACGAGATCCAGATCCCGGCTGCCGACAACCAATGGAAAACACTGCCGCTCGGCGACCTTCGCACCATCGAAGAGAACTTCGAGGTGTTGCACTCCAAAGTGCTGGAGGAAAGACAGGAGTACGATTCGACCGACCTGAGCCAGTTTTGGCGGGGCGCTCAGCCGAGTTGGTTCGATTTCAAGGAAGGGCGGGCGATCGAGCGCGACGTTCAGCGGGAACTGGAGGCCAACATTCGCGCTAAACTGGCCGAAGGAAGGCGCTACACCCTGATCTTTCAGCATCATCCCGGCGCGGGCGGCACGACGGTCGCTCTTTCAGCCGCCTGGACCTTCCACCGGGAATATCCGACCATTGTCTTGCGTCATCGGTCGCCGGCCATTGCCACCCGGGTACAACACCTGTACAACATGGCCCAGAAGCCCATTCTGATGGTCGCCGAGTCGCACATCCTGCCCGAGTCGGAGCCCATCGAACTCTTTCGGACGCTGGCGCGCAATAACGTGCCGATCGTGCTGCTCTACGTCAAGAAACAGATCGAGCGATCGGAAATGGAGGAAAGCGAAATGCCGGAAATGGAGGAGGTTAATCCCCTGCCAACCCGCAGGCTGTGGCTGGAATCCACCATGTCGCGCGAGGAATCGGAGAAATTCCGCACCGTTTATGCCCAACTGACCGACGACGAGCGGCGCAAGGAAGAACTCGATCGCATCACGAGCATCGAAAACCTGAAGAAATACCGCACGCCCTTTTTCTATGGGCTGATCACTTTTGAAGAGGAGTTCCTGCGGATCGATCAGTTTGTGTCGACCCTGCTCAAGGGCTCCAACAACAAAAAGGTCAACGAGTTACTGGAATACATCGCAATGTTGACGATCTATTCCAATGCGGGCCTGCCGGAAGTGGTCATCCGACGCCTGTTGGACATCCGCGACGATAGCGACCTAAGCATCGCCGAGTTAATGGGAGAAGGGCCTGCCAAATTGCTCATGGTGCAACATGGCGAAGTGCGCATCATGCACCGGGTGTTGGCCGAGGAGGTGTTGAGCATTCTGACGCATAGCGAAGGCGACCAATGGAAGCAGTCGCTGAGGTATATTGCCAGCGACCTGATCAAGGATGTCACCTCAGAGGTCGACGCAGAATCCGACGTGGTCCACGAGATGTTCCGGCAGCTGTTCGTCGACCGCTACGATCAGGAAGCGGAAGAGATGGACAACCGGCAGGCATTCAGCCCGCTCATCGAAGAGATCGACAAGATCGATCCGCTGGTCGGGCATAAAGTCTTTGAAACCCTGACCGAATATTGCCCGGGCGGCGCCCACTTCTGGAATCACTATGCACGCCATCACCTGTACCGGATCAATCGCGATAATGAAAAGGCCCTCGAGTACATCGAACGGGCCATTAGCCTGCAGGAAAACGACTACATCCACTACCACGTGAAGGGTGTGGTGTTGCGCAGTTTTGTGCGCGACCTGGCACGGAAGGTGTTTCGCAACAAGGATCCCGAAGCGCTCGACCTCATCCGCAACACCCAGCATTTCTTCGATCTGGCCTCCGAAGCCTTCAACCATTCGCGCAAGATCAATCCGGAAAACATCTACTCCTATATCACTCACGCGCAATTGATCCTCGAACTGGCCAAAGACATTAAAAAGGTACTGAAAATCAATTCCATCGGGGAGGCGCCTCAGATCGATCAGGTCGTTTCAAACTGGTTGTTCGAGCAGATCCCGATCGTGGAAGACCTCCTGATGGGGGCCGACGAGATGCAGGGGGAGATCCTGGACATGGACCCGTTTGTCGTCGATTGCCAGAAGGACCTGCGCGAGCTCTACGGCGAGATCGACGAGGCGATCCGCCTGTTGGAGATCGTCAATGCCGGCATGGGCGCCAACAATCATAGCCGGCGGACCCTCGCCAACGCATACCTCATCCGGCATAGCCGAAAGTGGAGCCAAATGTCGGAAAACGAACTGCGGGTGATTAAGGAACTCATGGACCAAAACCTACGCAGCGGGGGCGCCCTCCGCCGCGATTCCGATTTCCGGTACTGGTTCGAGGC
>JAGQXA010000514.1 GCA_020436865.1 Saprospiraceae bacterium
AAGCGCACGCGTCGGGGCGGAAGCGGCAAGACCAGCGCCGAAACGGCCGCTACCACTACCGCTACGACCGCTACGACCGCCGCAGTGGTCAACGAAGAAGAGGAATAGAGCTATTCTCGTCCTTTTTGCTGCGAAGGGGACTTTCCGACCGGAAAGTCCCCTTCGCTCGTTTATGGCAGAGCTATTTGGTCCGGCAGGTACTTTTTGTCGACCTGAAAGCTCTGCCCTGCAAGTGTTTTTGACGTCGAAGACTTATCAAGTGCTTGAAAATCAAGGGTCTTTTTTGGATATCAGTGATTTCTTGATGAGATCTCCATGTCCGGATTTCTTCAAAACTGTCGGAACCCTTTTCCGCCTTCACCCGTATATTTGATCATCGGACGGCCCCGCAGCAAAGCTGGCTATGAAAACTCGAATGTTCGTCTGACTTCTCCCCACTGCTTTTACCCCTCCTAACAGATTTTTTCAAACTGGTTCCGTCCGGCCCGAGCGCCGCTGCGGAAGCTAAAGAACTGGCGTGCGAAGTCGCGGAAGACGCCCTTCTGTTTATCCTCATTTCTCTCATTGCCCTGTTGTTGTCCTGTCTTCCGGACTTTGCCGTCGCCAGTCGTCAGGCATTATTTCTTAACCCGTAAAATATGTGTTGTATGAAGTGTGAATTGAACCTGGGGGGCTACGGGAAAGCCCTGATCGTCTGGATGATCGCCTGTCCGCTCGGCGCTGGAACGCTTTGGGCGCAATCGGGCGACGTGACCGTGCCGAATTACCGCGGCGTCCATCAGCAGGAAGGCATGCTGGTCTTCGACGATCAGGAAACCTTCGACCTGATCTACGAGGACCTCTATCAGCGCGTGCTCGAATGGCAGAACAGCGCCGCCGAAGTAGTTGAAACGCCGGGCGATCCCTGCCCCGACGACGACCCGGTGCTGGCGGCCTTCGAAAGCCAGTTGCGCTTTACTTCCGTGCGCAAGGTGTTCCTGCAGCGCGAATGTGAAGAACTGGCCAACGGAACGGATCCGGATCAGATCGAAGACCACCATCTGGTCGACGACATACTGGCCGCCATGGTCAACGCCAGCTATCAATTGCAGATCGGCGCCGATATTTTCTACATGCCGACCGAAGAGACCACCTATCAGATCCGGAACTCCGACTATGGCGCGCTGCGCGCGCTCGAACGCGGCGCCAACCCCTATCAGCTGGAGAACGTGACGGTGCTGACCGCCGCCGGAGGCTGCGATGCCAACTTCTCCGTGAACACCGACAATGCCTCGACCGTAGTGGGGTATTCTTTCACCGGCACGCCGACCGGCCCCGACGTCAGCTTTTTCTGGGAGTTCGGCGACGGCCAGATCTCCTACGAACAGAACCCGATCCATGAGTACGCCTCGAACGGTACCTATACGGTTTGCCTGACGGTGGAGTCCACCCAACCCGACCTTTGCGTCGATCGGCTGTGCAAAGATGTCCTGGTCGGGGAGGGGGGCTGCCAGGCTTTCTTTATCTGGAACGAGACCGGGCAGGAAGGCGGGGTCTGCTTCCTCGATAACAGCATCGTGTTGGGTAATGTGGTCAGCTGGGAATGGAACTTCGGCGACGGTTCGGCCGGCTCCAACCAGCAGAACCCCTGTCATACCTTCCCCTGCGACAAGACCTACCTGGTGACGCTCCACATTACCACCGCGGCCGGCTGCCATTCGTATGTCACCGAGCCGGTCAACGTCGATTCCTACCAATGCTGCGGCAAGAAGGCCAAAACCTCCGGAGAGGCCTACTACAACGACGCCAAGAACAAGATCAAGTACAAGCAGCGGCATCTGCAACTGCCCTTCATCTACCGGGTCGTCGCCAAGATGAAGAACTACCGGCGAAAGCCCAACGGCAACTGGAAGAAAGAAAAGGCCGACCTCAAGATCGAAACGCTCGGGTACGTGTTTACCGCCGGTCAGGCTGGCTGCATTTGCCAGGAACCCTATAGTATCGACGGCTTGAAGTTCGCCTTCAACAAGAAGAAGCTGAGCTATAGCCAGGGCATTGGCGTCAAGTTCAAAGCAAAGAAGAACGAAGAATGGCGGGTGAAGTACTACGTCAACAACTTACTGGTACTCGAAAAGGAAACACCCGTCACCTGCGACTGAGAAAGGTCGCCGGGCAGAGGGACGCGTCCCTCTGCCCTCCAGGTTCCGTAAAATCCGAATCGCATGAATAAGCAACTACTTCTGACCTTCTCCCTGGCCCTTGCCGGCTGGATGCCTGCGATTGGCCAGGGCTACGCCTTCCAACTGAAGACCGCCGGGTACCATCCCTTGGAGAACCCGGTGCTGTTGAGCGATCCCTTCGATCCCTGGGACGACGACGAATGGCTCCTGCCCATCGGGTTTTCCTTCGGACTCTTTGGGGAAACCTACGAGGAACTGCTGCTCTGGCAGGGATCGCTGTACTTTGGGGGCGACAGCGTCTTCCTCGACGCCTTTGGGGCGAGTTTGATCGATCGAAGCTGGCATAACCTTGGATTGGTGTCGCTGTCGCCGATCAGCTACCAACTCGACGGCGCTCCCGGCGAGCGCATCTTTAAGATCGAGTACGAGCGGGCCGGTTTTTGGGATGGCGCCCTGGCCGATTCGATCAGTTTCCAGATCTGGCTGCACGAAGGCAAGAACCTGATCGAAGTGCGGATCGGACCCGGTATGGTCGACCCCCAGGTGTACCAGGTCGACGGCTGGGACGGACCCTATATCGGATTGGCCAACCTGAAAACCGATCAATACCTGTATCTGGAAGGCGATCCCGCTATGCCCGACCTGTATACCGACGACGACAATACGGAGGGTTTACTGGGTACGCCGGCGGAGGGTACCGTCTACCGATTTTTCCCCGACACCTTGCTGCTCGGTACGGCCCGGCCGGCCGCCCCTGACCCGCTCGAGCTGCAGATCGTGGCCAAGGCCGGCGTGCTGTCTGTTGCCGATCTACCCCCCGGCAACTGGCAACGGGCTACCCTGTACGACGGTTTGGGTCGTGGCCTGCGGCATTGGTCATTGGCCGGGAGCCGATCGGCCAACCTACTACTGCCGGAATTGACGGCAGGGTTCTATTGGGTGACTCTGTCCGATGGCCGCCAACTGGCCGTCGGACGCTTTTGGGCCCCCTAAGTTGGATGAAGCACGGAAGAGGGCGGCGGCGAATGGGATTTAGTGGAAAAGCTTAGTGCAGAAAGCCGTCGCCGCTCTTCCAATTCTCGAGCTATGAAAATGTATCTGCCATGGAAAAACTGATCCACCTGGCCTTGTGGTGTTGCGCCCTGCTGCTGAGCGGCGCTCAAACCTCCACCAAAGTTGACCCGCAAAATGCCGTTCCAGGTCCGGCTGGCGGAGAGCTCCCTTCGACTCTCCGGGACCGATGGCGGGAGGTCGAGTCGGAACTAGGGCGTCCGGAACTCGATGCGGCGCAGTTGCTCGCTCTCTGGCAACAAAAAGACCGCTTGGAACGGTCGTTGCGCGAATGGGAGCAGTTGGAAGACCTTTCCCTCCTCAAGGTACGCTACCAGAAGGGGATCGACCTGATCAAGTTGCTGTATGAGAAAGTGCTGGCCCTCGATCACCATTTTCACGGGATGCAGATCTATCAGCAGGTCATGTTCCTGTCGAACCCGAATGCCTACCCGGCCTTTCAGAAGACCCGCAACCTGATGGAGGAGAACCTGCGCAAGAAACAATCGCTGCGCCTGCCCGGAATTCTGCTTTCCAATCCCTATCTCTCGGCGGCCTTCTCGCTGATCGCCTCCTTCGTCGGCGACGGAGAGATCAAACAACGGCAAACGGAGTTCGACGAGATCTCGTGCATCCTCGATTTTACGGTTCGGATGAATGCCGAACTGCAGATCATCCACCATGAAACGGAATACCTCCGATCGGCCAATCAACAACTCAAGCTCGAGTGCGAACAACTCTTCGCCGATTACGTCAAGGTGGTCGACTATCTGGTAGACCTGGAAACCTGCCGCCGGGAGGACGATTGGGAGAATCTGTATCAGTATCTCGACGATTACGTAGGCAAACTGCAGGAAACCATTACCGCTCCCGACCCTCTGCTCGAACCCTCGCGCCTGAGAAAGATCGGCGTGAACCTCGAATTCGCCACCCAGCGCGTCGCGGAATTCATCAACCAATACCACCAGTTCATCAATCAAGGCCTGCAATACTACCGGAAGTTCGACAACATCCTGGCCCACTACGAAAACGAATCGACCTGTCATCAGGAATTGCCGTACCAGTTCCAGGAACTCCAACGCGATATCGAGGGTACCATCGTCAAGTTCGAATCGACCTACAACCTGCCCGAAATACAGGGGTCGCGCATGAAAGATCTCCTGTACGGCATCCTGGATCGCTGAGCGGGCCGGGGAATGGGCCGCGAAATTTTTAAAAATCCGATTCCCCTGTTATCTTTGTGCGGAATTAAAGATCACCTATTTCATGGAGCAATTTCCCGCCGTTTTATTGCTGGAGGATGGAACTGTATTTATTGGCAAATCTGCCGGAAAGATCGGTACCACCACCGGTGAGATCTGCTTCAATACCGGCATGACCGGCTACCAGGAGATCTTTACCGATCCCTCCTACTTCGGCCAGCTGCTCGTCGCGACAAATGCCCATATCGGGAACTACGGAACCCATGCGGGCGAAACGGAATCGGGGAGCATCAAGATCGCCGGACTGATCTGCAAGAATTTCACCTGGGATTATTCGCGGCAACAAGCCACGGAGTCGATCCAGGAATACTTCGAACGGGAAGGCCTGGTCGGTATTTCCGATGTGGATACCAGGGCCATCGTTCGGCATATCCGCGACAAGGGTGCGATGAACGCCATTATCTCCTCGGAGATCACCGACGTAGCCGAATTGCGGAAGATACTCGATCAGGTGCCGCCGATGGAAGGCCTCGAACTGGCCTCCAAGGTCAGCACGGACAAACCTTACACCCAGGGTTCGCCCGACGCCGACTTCCGGGTGGCGGTACTCGACTTCGGAGTCAAGCAGAATATCCTCGACTGCCTGGTCGAAAGAGGCTGTTACCTGCAGGTCTTTCCGGCCCGGACGCCCCTGGAGGAAGTGCTCGACTGGAAACCCGATGGAGTGTTCCTCTCCAACGGCCCGGGCGACCCCGCCGCAATGGATTATGCCGTCGCAACCGCCAAAGGGGTCCTGGCCCTGAACCTGCCGCTGTTCGGTATCTGTCTTGGTCATCAGTTGTTGGCCCTGGCGGTCGATATTCCGACCTACAAGATGCACCACGGGCATCGGGGCATCAACCATCCGGTGAAGAACCTGCGTAGCGGCAAGTGTGAGATCACCAGCCAAAACCATGGTTTCGGCGTTAGCCCGGACGCGCTGGAGGCCCATGCCGACAAGGTAGAAATTACCCACCTCAACCTGAACGACCAGACGGTAGAGGGCATACGGGTCAAAAATAAGCAAGCATTTTCGGTGCAATATCATCCGGAAGCCTCCCCCGGCCCGCATGATGCCCGGTACTTGTTCGACGAATTTGTGGGAATGATCCGGAAAAGCAAACTGGCTGAACAGCCCGTTTGACCGACCCCGGCCGCTTCCCGTTGTTTTCGCCCGACCAGATCTGACCACCTCTGCAATGTTCTCATTCATTCATCTTGAAACGGAAAAAAATCAACTATGAGTAGCATTCTGGATATTCGTGCGCGCGAGATCCTCGATTCGCGGGGAAATCCGACCGTGGAGGTCGAAATTCTGACCGAAGATGGCCACTTTGGCCGGGCTGCCGTACCTTCGGGCGCTTCCACCGGCAAGTTCGAAGCGGTGGAATTGCGCGATAACGACTCCGCGCGTTTTATGGGCAAAGGGGTGCTCAACGCCTGCAAGAATGTGGAAGAAGTACTGCGGGAAGCCCTGATCGGAGAAGACGTCTTCGATCAGATCTACATCGATCACCTGATGATCGACCTCGACGGTACGCCGAACAAATCGAAACTGGGCGCCAACGCGATGCTGGGTGTTTCCCTGGCAGTGGCCAAGGCAGCTGCCGAAGCAAGCGGGCAACCCCTGTATCGCTACATCGGCGGCGTGAACGCCCACGTGTTGCCGGTACCCATGATGAATATCCTCAATGGCGGATCCCATGCCGATAACAGCATCGACTTCCAGGAGTTCATGATCATGCCTGTCGGGGCAGAGCAGTTCTCCGATGGCCTGCGAATGGGCGTGGAGGTTTTCCATCATCTCAAGAAAGTGCTGCACAATAAAGGATACTCGACCAACGTCGGCGACGAAGGGGGCTTCGCACCCAATATCAAGTCGAACGTCGAAGCGATCGAAACGGTGCTGCAAGCCATCGAAAAGGCCGGGTTCCGCCCCGGCGAAGACATCATGATCGCCATGGATGCCGCTTCGTCGGAGTTTTACCTGGAAGAGGA
>JAGQXA010000515.1 GCA_020436865.1 Saprospiraceae bacterium
GATATCGTGCACGTCGACGTCTGGAAAAAAGGCGACGAACGCACCACCTACCACCTGCTGTACGTCGACGGAAAATCGGGCCGCACCTTTGGCAAACGCTTCAACGTGACGGCCATTACCCGTGATCGGGAGTACGATCTGACCAAAGGCGGCGCCAACTCCAAATCGCTCTACTTCTCGGTCAACCCCAATGGCGAAAGCGAGATCGTCACCATACATCTGAGCCCCAACTGCCGGGCCCACAACAAGGTCTTCGACTTCGATTTCGGCGAACTGGCCATCAAAGGGCGGAGTTCGCAGGGCAATACCGTCACCAAGTACCCGGTGCGCAAAGTCACGCAAAAGGAACTGGGGCAGTCGACCCTCGGCGCGATCAGCGTCTGGATGGACGAAGTCAGCGGCCGGCTCAACACCGACGAACGCGGCCTCTTCCTGGGGAAATTCGACACGGGCGACCAACTGCTGTTGATCTACCAGGACGGCACCTACGAAGTCCGCGATTTCGATAGCAACCACCGCTTTCAACCCAACGAACTGGTGCACATCGGCAAGTTCGATCCCGAAACGGTCATTAGCGCCGTCTATTTCGAAGGGAACAAGGGCTGGACAGTCGTCAAGCGATTTCAGGTCGAAACCACCTCGACCGATCAGAAATTCAACTTCCTCAGCGACCACCCACAGTCCAAATTGCTGTTCGCCTCCATCAAAGAACGTCCGCAGATCCAATACAGCCTGCGGGTCAAGTCGAAGAAGATGGAAGGCACGCTCGACCTCGCCGAATTCATCGACGTCAAAGGCTGGAAAGCTGTCGGCAACAAGCTCAGCGACCGCAAATTGAGCAACGTCCGCGAACTGGAAGGCCGTAAGATCGGCCAGGAAGGCGCCGTTAAAGCAGGCGATACGATCGAGTTCGACCTGGATGACGGCGGCCAGGCCAAACTGTTCTAAGAAGCAATACTATTTCCGGCCAACCGACGTTTCGCTTTCGGCAGGTGGGTTTGCCAGGCTCCGGCCCACCATTTTCCCCAATAATTTTCTAATTTTGGAGGCAATTTTGAAAACGGCATGGTGCATCAATCCGGAAATAGTTTGTTAGACGCTGCAGAGAAACACGTCCGCGAATTCTTCAAGCAAAAGATCTCCCCCGATTTCGTCTTCCACGATCTCCCGCATACCGAGAAGGTCGTCGAATCGGTGATCGAGATCGGGCAGGGCTATCAGCTCGACGAACAGGAGATGGAGATCCTGCAACTCGCAGCCTGGTTTCACGATGCCGGTTACGATCAGGGGCCGGATGAGCACGAAGAGCGCAGCGCCCGCTACGCCCGCGATTTCCTCACCGACCATCGCTATCCTGCCGAACGCATACAGGCGATCGTCGACTGCATTATGGCCACCAAGGTGCCGCAACAACCGGAGTCGCTGCTGGCCGAAGTGCTCTGTGATGCCGATCTGAGCCACCTCGGCAAAGTGCAATACTGGGATCGTTGCGGACGCGTCCGCCAAGAACTGCAACTGACCCGGGAAGTGGTCATGTCCGAACAGGAATGGGTGGAATTCGAGCTGAACTTCATGCTCCAACATCGTTATCACACGCCGGTCGCCGCGCAATTGTACGATAAGCTCAAGCAGAAACACATCCGCCTGCTCTACAAACAAAAGGCCCGGCTGGACCCTCAGAGCGCCCTCCCGGTCTTTTCGAAGAAAAAGAAGAAAAAGAAGAAGAACAAGGCGCAAGAGGCCATGCGCGAAAACGAGCTGGAGCTCAAGCAGATAAATCTGGGGCGCGGGGTGGAAACCATGTACCGGACGACCTACCGGACCCACATCAGCCTGAGTTCCATTGCCGACAACAAGGCCAACATCATGCTGAGTATCAACGCGATCATCATCTCGATCGTGGTGTCCACCCTGGTGCCCAACTTCCAGGACAACAACAAGCTCATCGGGCCGACCATCATTCTGCTGATCGTCTGCCTCACCGCGATGGTCTTCGCCACCCTCTCTACCCGGCCGAAAGTGACCAAAGGGGAATTCACCCGGAAGGATATCGAGCAGAAACAGTCGAACCTGTTGTTTTTCGGGAACTACTACAACATGGACCTCGACGATTTTCACTGGGGAATGATGGAAATGATCAAAGACAGCGATTTCCTCTACAGCTCCATGAC
>JAGQXA010000073.1 GCA_020436865.1 Saprospiraceae bacterium
AAGAGCGTTCCCCTGATCCGGGCCCGATCGCCCGATCTGACGAAATACTCTTCCCGCCCATTTTCTCCGCCGATCACCACCTTGAGGGTCGGCACGCCCTGCTCGTCTTCTACCAGGATCTCCTGGGGATTCGGGATGAAGTTCTCTAACTCCACGCGCACTTCCCGGCCGCCAAACAAATAGGATTGCTGGAAGGAGTTCTTTCCCAGAGAAGCGAAATGCACCGGTTCGGCCACGGCGTATTTTTGGTCGCGGTCCTGTACCTCCATTTGCAGGAAGGTCTCCGACGACAGGAAGTAATCGGAAGAACCGTCTTCGCGGATGTGCATCATCCCTTCCTGGCCGAAGTATCGGGTGATGCCGGCGCCGAGCAGAATGACGATCATGGCCAGGTGGAAGGTCAGGATCGCCCACTTTTTCTGTTGGACCAACCGAAACCGGAAGATGTTGGCGATCAGGGAAACACCGAAAAGCAGGAGCAACAACTCAAACCACCTGGACCGGAACACGATCTTTTGGGCGGCGCTGGTGCCGAAATCGTTTTCGATGAAAGTGGCCACTCCGATCGCCAGGGCGAAGAGCAGGATGTACAGACCGGCTGCGGAAGGGGAAAAAAGACGGGAGGTGAATTTCAAAAGGGACTTCATGCCGTGAGCGATTTTCATTCTGAACCGTTTGACCCGGATCTAATGCTAAAGCCATTTCCACGATATCCGGTTTGCAATAGACTGATCGCGGACGAGGAGCGACGTCTTCTCCTGGCCGGCAATTTAGATCAGGCAAAAAATAAATGAACAATGGGTCTCTGACAGGGAATCAGGTAGAAATGGGGGTAAGTAAATAAGGTTCTAATGTAGGGAGAATTCTGCAGACCCGGAAGTATCTCCGGCTAAATTGCCTCTGCCTTTTTCGCTTCCGTGTGCCTCTTCTTAGGTTAAGTCTGGACCGGGCAAAATGTTCACCCTTTGGTGGGTAGATTGGTTTGTTGGGGAATTGGGGAATTGGTTGATTGGGGAATTGGGTTATTGGTTAATTGGTTGATTGGTTCCGGGGATCCAAGGATCCTTGGTTCCTTCGGGCTAGCTCTTCGTCTCGCCATGGGAAAGCGAAGGCGGGCGTTGCCCCGCCGTAGCCCTGGCGAAGGCGGGCGCCCTTCCAAAGGCCTTTTTATACGCTTTCGTAAAGGCCCTCCGGTCGGAGAAGCCGAGATCGAAGGCGATCTCTTCGAGTTTGCGGTCTTGCCCAAGCATGGTTTTGGCTGCTTGCAGGCGCAGTTGCAGGACGAGTTGGTAAGGGGTGATGCCGTACACCGTCTTGAAGGTGCGCAGCAGGTGAAACTTGGAGACGGCCGCCGCGCGTGAAACCTGTTCGAGCTGGATGGGATCGCGGTAATGGTCGTGAATGTAACTGTGGGCGATGCTCAGGCGGCGGAACAACTCTTCCCGCGTGGCGGGTTTGGCCGACGGCAGGCGGTCGATCTGCCGGGCCACCTGCGATTGATGGCGGATCAGCAATTCGCTCAGGCGAAAAAAGGCGGCTTCGGGAAGTTGTCCGCTCGGAGGAGCGTGGTGGAGCAGCCGGTAGCGGAGTTTTTCCAGGAATAATCCGAGGGGATTATCCCCAAGGCGGAAGGTGTTCTCGAAAAAGCGCAGTTCGCCGCCCGGGCTGGCCTCGGCTTCATCGGTCTGCAGGATCTCGGGGGCCTGAAGGTGCGCCTGCACCTCCTGTACGATGTCGGGGCCGATGTACAGGCAGAAGGCTTCGACGATCTCGCGCGACTGAAAATGGCATTCGAACGACTGATGGCGGTTGACCACCAGGTATTGCTCCGGGCTGACCGTGTAGCTCCGCGAGCCGATCTCGTAGTGCTCCTGGCCGGCAACGGCCAATTTGATCGACAAGCCGGAATCGGGTACTTGTTTCTGGAATTCCCGCAGGCGCGAATGAATGATCATGGAATCGTAGTTCAGCGCCTCCCGCTGCAGCAGATGGCCATGATCGAATTGCCTGATCGGTATGTAGTTTCCTGGAATGGTGCTCATGACTGCCGGTTTCTCTAGTAGGAGACAGCCCCGGGAATCAAGGGTTGTCTGGACTGGTCCCAAATCCAGGCAAAGATCTGCCGACGACGCCAAAGCACGGAAGATTATCTATGTACGGCGCGATTTTTTATACCGAAGCGGCTTATTCCTGACGGGCGTAGACCAGGAGGTAGTCGTCGAACCGCTCGTACTCGATCCGGAATTCGGCCCGGTAACCTTCCTTGTGGATCCAGCCCCGGCACTGTCCGCCGGCCGGCTGGTAGGTGAACGGCTGCAGGCCGAGGTGCTCCCGAAAATCAAGCATGCGCCGCCCGTAGGCTTTATAGAGCGATTCTTTCGCGCCCCAGAAGACGTGCAAATGTTCGATCCGATAGTCCGGGTGCAGGCAGGCCGTCTCCTCCGGCCGCATGAACTTGTAGGCGATCCGCTCGATCTTGGGCACGAGGAACTGGATGTCGATCCCCACCGCTTCCGGGGCGGCGATCACCGCGGCCAGGCCGTGCGAATGGCTGATGGAGATCTGGTAGGGAGAGTTTTCGAGATGGGGCTTTCCGAATTCGTCTTTCAGGCAGGCGCCGCGCTCTTCGCGTCCCGATAACAGGTGCAACAGGTATCGGCCGGCCAGCCATTCGACCCGTCGGCGGCCCATTAGAAGGTCCACCTGTGCCCGCTCTTCCGGCAGCAGATCGAGCAGGTCGCGGAAGTACGACTCGGGTTCATCGATCTGCCAGATACCCAGGTCGCCCGCAGGCTCGAGTTGACGTTGTAGGAAAAGGGGCATGTAATAGGATCCGTTTGGCTGTTTGAGTTCGGCCCGCCTCCAGGCGGCCCGGGAAGATACTGCGATATTATCGGAAATCAGCCCGGCCTCCCGGGCTTTTATCCCGCCGTTCACAGAACCGCTCTTTGCCCCCGTTTGTTTAAAAACGACATCTATACCACTTTCGCTTCAGTGTAATTGCATTAGCATACCACAGATGAACGACCTGCCTTCCATCCCCTTTCTTCAGCCTTTGGCCCGCCTGATGGGCCACAACGGCTCGATCTTTGCCTTGCAGCAGGGGCGCGACGAACGCCATCTGCTGTCGGCCGCCGGCGACGGCTGGGTGGTGGAATGGGACCTGGCAGAGCCCGAGAACGGACGCCTTCTTGCCCGCGTGGAAACGCAGCTCTTTGCGCTGGCCTATCTGGCGGAGCAGCGCCTGGTCGTAGCGGGCAACATGAACGGAGGGGTGCACTGGATCGATCTGGATCGGCCCGAGCAGACCCGCAATGTCGCCCATCACCGCAAAGGGGTCTATGCCGTGCTGGGTCATGGCGAATACGTATTCACGCTGGGCGGCGACGGCCTGCTCACCCGCTGGTCGGCCGCCGATGGACGGAGCCTCGAGAGCATCCAACTCAGTTCGAAAAGTTTGCGTTGTATCGACTTCTCCCCGCCGCGGAACGAACTGGCGGTGGGCTCCAGCGACCATGGTATCTACCTGCTCGACGCCGATACCCTGGCCCTGAAGAGCCATTTGCCCCAGGCCCACGAAAACTCGGTGTTTGCGCTGCGATATGTGCCTGGCGCCGACCTCCTGCTCAGCGGCGGCCGCGACGCCCACCTGCGCGTCTGGGAACTGGGCGCCCAACTGAAAAGCGCCCTCACGCTTCCGGCCCATTGGTACACGATCAATGAGATCGTCTTCCACCCGCAGGCCCACCTCTTCGCCACCGCCAGCCGCGACAAAACGATCAAACTCTGGGATGCCTCCAGCTTTCAACTGATCAAGGTACTGGAACCAGTGCGCGATAAGGGGCACGTCAATTCCGTCAACACCCTGCTCTGGTCGAACTATCGGGATATGCTCGTGTCGGCCGGCGACGATCGTAGCCTGATCGTCTGGGGAGGGGGGTAGCAGTTTGCAGGTACAGTTGGCAGATACCATTGACAGAGGGAGCGCTTCGCGGTACGAGGGGGCAAGGGGGCAGCTCCGCTGGAGCCTCCAAAGGACCCAATGATCTAAGGATCTGATCGTCCGAATACCATTCGGACCAACAACCCCAATCCCCAATCCCCCAATAAACCAATAAACCAATTCCCCACAATTCCCCCTATCTTTGCACCCGCTACAAAACAACCACGCATGATCCTATCGGATAAAATGATCCTGCTGGGCATCGAAAAGGGCGAGATCGTGATCGATCCCTTCCACGCTGATTGCCTGGGCACCAATTCCTACGACGTCCATTTGGGCAAATACCTGGCCGTGTACAAGGACCGCGTGCTCGACGCACGGCGGCACAACGAGATCGAACTGTTCGAGATCCCGGAAGAGGGGTATGTGCTGAACCCGGGCACCTTATACCTGGGCGTGACGGAGGAATATACCGAAACGCATGCCGCAGTGCCTTTTCTCGAGGGTAAGTCGAGCGTCGGCCGTCTGGGCATCGATATTCACGCAACGGCGGGAAAAGGCGATGTAGGCTTCTGCAACACCTGGACGCTCGAGATCTCCTGCACCCAACCGGTCCGTGTGTACCGTGGCATGCCCATCGGTCAGCTGATCTACTTCGAGGTGGAAGGCGAGATCGTCAATTACTACAATACGAAGAAGAACGCCAAGTATAATGTTCGGACCGACAAGCCGGTCGAAAGCATGATGTGGAAGAATAAGTTTTAACCTGTCCGCTAGGGTAGTAGAAAGATAAAAGATGAAAGATTAAAGAAGATCTTACCCCTTATCTTTTATCTTTCTTCTTTTATCTTTCATCTGATCATGTCGTTTCGTATCATTTCCGCCGGCGCCGGCAGCGGCAAAACCTACCGCCTCACCTCCGAAATGGTGGAGTTGCTCAAGGGCGACGTGCGCGCAGCGGGGATCATCGCCACCACCTTCACCAAAAAGGCGGCCGCCGAACTGCAGGAGCGGGTACGGGTGCGCCTGCTGGAAGCGGGCCTGCGACAACAGGCCAACGAACTGAACCACGCCCTGATCGGCACCGTACACGGCCTGGGCGTCAAGCTGCTCCAACGCTTTGCCTATGAGGCGGGCGTCTCTCCCGAAGTGTCGATCATCGCCGACGAAGACCAACAAGTTTTGTTCAACCAGTCGCTGGCCACCGTGCTTTACCACGACCGCGTGGCGCTCATGGAAGAGCTCAGCGACCGCCTCGGCCTGAATAAGCGCGACCGGAACGACTGGCGGCAACAGGTGCGGCAACTCTCCGAAGTGGCGCGGGCCAACGGCTTCTCCGCGGCCGTGCTGGAAGACAGCAAGGAGCGCTCGTTCCAGACCTTCGCCGAGTTTCTGCCGGCTACCGTCGACCGTCCCCCGGGCGAATGGAAGCGCCAGCTGGACGAACTCCTGCAACAATCGATCGACGCGATCCGCAATGGCGAAGACGGCACCAAGAAAACGCAGTCGGCCCTGGGCGTCTTGCGCGAACTGCGCAACGAGCTCGGCCTGCGCGGCGAACTGTTCTGGCACCAATGGGTCAAGATCTCGAAGATCGATGTGGGCGCCAAAAGCCGCGAGGCCGTGGCCGATCTGCGTGAATTTGCCGCCTCCCATGAACGCCATGCGGATTTTCAGCGCGACATACGCACCTTCATCGAACAACTGTTCGACATCGCCATGGCTGCGCTCGACGAATACGACCTCTACAAAAAGCGCCGCGGATTGATCGACTACACCGACATGGAAGTGCACATCAACCGCCTGCTCGACGATCCGCGGGTACAGGAGGTGCTGAAAGCCGAGCTGGACCTGCTCATGGTCGACGAATTTCAGGATACGAGCCCTATCCAACTCGAGATCTTCCTCAAACTGTCGCGTTTCGCCCGCTACTCCGTTTGGGTGGGCGACCCCAAGCAGTCGATCTACGGCTTCCGCGGCGCCGATCCGCGCCTCATGGAGGCCATCATTCGCCAAACCGGCATCGATCCGAAGGATATCCAAACGTACTCCTGGCGCTCGCGCGAGGAGATCGTCTACGCCACCAATGCCCTTTTCACCAAAGCCTTTTCCAAGCTGCCGCCCGAACAGGTGGCCCTGCAGCCTAAGCGCCGGGCCAAAGCGGGCCCCGATACCGCTAACCGCAGCGACGAGCCGCCGGAAATGGGTCGCGCCCTGGTCCACTGGCATTTCGAATTTGACGGCGAGGGTCGGCTCCCCGGCAAACCGTGGATGGAAAATGCCGTCGCTCAGGCCGTGCGAACTCTATTGCACCGCGGCAAGCTCATTTTGCCGAAAGGCGAAAAGAACTACCGTCCGGCCCGGCCCGGCGACGTGGCCATTCTCTGCCGGTCGAACAATGAGTGCCAGGAAATGGCCGAGGCGCTTCACCGCGCCGGACTACGCGCGGCCATAGCCCGAGCGGGATTGCTCAACACGGCCGAGGCCAAGCTGGTATTGGCCTGCCTGAAATACATTCTGAACCCCTACGATTCCCTCTCCGTGGCCGAGATCCTGCTGCTGGCCGGCGGTATGAACACGGAGGACATCATCGAACACCGCCTCGATTTCCTGGAAAAACTACCGGAAGGCCGTCCCGATCACGATTGGGCCTCCGAACAACCCTATGTCGACCGACTCAACGAGTTGCGCCGGCAGGTGGTGGAACTTTCGGGAGCCGAGATCCTCAATCTGGTGCTGGAAGAACTCGACCTGCGCCGGGTGATCGTGCGCTGGGGGAATGTGTCGCAACGCCTCGCCAATGTGGAAATGCTCTACAAACTGGCCCTGCAGTACGAAGAGGCCTGCAACCGCCTCCATGCGGCGGCCTCGCTGGGCGGTTTCTTATTGTGGCTCAACGACCTGGAAGCCGGCGGGGCCGATTGGCAGGGCTCCGGCGAAGAGCCCTCGGCCGTCAACGTGCTCACCTACCACAAGAGCAAAGGGCTCGAGTACCCGATCGTGATCTGCCATAGCCTGGAAAATAACCTCCGTGGGGAAGTCTGGGGCATCCGCATCGTGCCCGAGCGCGAAGAGGTCGACCTCGGCGATGTGCTCGGCGGCCGCTGGCTTCGGTATTGGGTCAATCCGTATGCCGATCAGGTGCAAAATACCCCGCTGGAAGAACGCCTCCAGGAAAGCGCCGCTCAACGGGAAGCCACCCGGGAAGCCCTGGAAGAAGAAGCTCGCCTGCTGTACGTCGGGTTGACCCGTGCGCGCGATTATCTCGTTTTTCCGACCCGGCGGCGGCCGGCCAAGTGGTTGAACCGGGTGTGGCACGAGGGACAGGAGGAATACCCCACCCTCGATCCCGATATACCGGAAAGTCAGTGGGAATGGGAAGGAAAGTTCATCGACCTCGATATCGAGCGCTTCGTCTTCCCGCGCGATTTCCCTCGCCACGAGCTGCCGGCCGAAACCATCCTTTACCTCGACGACCGGCTCGGCCGCCGGTCGTTCGCCCCTTACCGCATCGATCTGCGTCGGGAAAAATGGCCCGATGCGGCCTCCTGCGAGATCGATCCGGTGCAAACTTATCACCGTCCCCTGGAAGCGCCTGCCGATACGGAACCCTATGAACTGGCGAAGGCCCTCAAGGCCCTGCTGGCCGCCGACCGCCCGGGATCTACCCATCGCGAGGCGATGGCAACCGATCTATTGACCAACTACGATCTGATCGAGTCGGTGAAACCGCCGGAACTACTGTCGTTGTCCGCCGCGTTCTTTCGCCATCTGGAAAAGGAGTTTGGCCCGGCAGGGCGGATGTACCGAAAATACCCGCTGCGGTATGAACTCGACGGCCGGTTGTTCGAAACAGTGGTCGACCTGATCCTGGAAACCGAACAGGGCTGGATCGTCGTACAGCATAGCGGCCATTCCGGGGGGCTGTCTCAGGCGGGCCGGAAGGCAAAAGAACTGGCCGATTGGTTCTATCTGGTGAAAAACGGCCTGGCGGCCACCCTCCCGGCCGATCGCATTCGCACTTTCCTGCACCTGGCGCTCGGCGCCGGCCTGGTAGAGGTGCGTTTCTCAAGCGGCGCCCCCCAGATGAGCCTGTTCTGATCCAGGATCGAAACTTCTCCGATCTTTTCTTCTTTTCCGGCGAAGGCAATCAGAAAAAAATCCCTACATTTCCAGGTAATAAACCCAAAATGCTATGTCCAGACTCGATTATTTTACCATAGCCATCGTGGTTGTGTGCATCCTGGCGATCGTCTTCCTGCTGTACAAGACCACCGACCTCTTCAAGAAGGATAACCAATTGCCGGATCAGGATCTGACCGAAGAAGGGAATACCTACGACAACACCTACGACGACTCGGTGATCGACCCGGCGGATTACGAAGACTACACCCTGGATGAAGCCGACGGTTCGGTTGCCGGCGAAAGCGCTTCCGATAGCGGTCCCAATGTAGTGTTCGACGAAGGCATGAACGGCCCCGATGAAATGACCTCCCCTCCGAAAGACGAGATCCCGGACTCGAAGGTGCCCGCCGGCAATGCTCCGGCCACCTATGAGAAGTCGGGCGAATTTCTGGTGCTGGCCGGATCTTTCAGCATCAAGGCCAATGCCGAAGCGCAGGCCAAAAAACTACAGGGGATGGGCTACGGCCAGGCTGCCGTGCGCCTGTTCGATCGCGGCAAATACGCCGTCGTGCTCGTCGATCGCTTCGACGACCTGGATCGCGCTCAGGACCTGGCTGCGGAGTTGAAAGGGAAAGGTACGGAGGCCGTCGTATATAAGAAGAGGGGGAGTTGAGTTTAGATGTTGGATCTTGGTTGTTGGATGTTAGCAGGCCCAAAATCCAACAACCAAGATCCAACATCCAGATCACCCATACCGCTCCTTCCAGGCCAGTACGCCCCCGAGCAGGTTGCGCACATTCTTGAAACCGGCGCGAAGCATGAGTTCTTGCGCGATGCCGCTGCGGTTGCCCGAGCGGCAATACAGGACGATCTCCTTGTCCTGATAATCTTCCTTGAGTTCGGGAATGGCCCGGGGGATCTCGCCCAGAGGGATCAGGGCGCCGCCGAGATTGAAGTCCTGATGCTCGTGGCGCTCGCGCACGTCGATCAAAACGAACTTTTCTTCCTTCTCAAATTTTTCTTTGAGTTCCTGGACATTGATATCCATTGGGAGTTTTCTTTTGGGTGACAATAGGTCAGGCTGTGCCTACCGCAACAAAGTTACCTTAAAGGTACGGGAAAGCGAGCTGCTTTCGTCGAAGACCCGCAAAAAGTACAGCCCATTTTCCAGATCGCCCAGGTCGATCGCAGCCTGAAGCCGGCCGGCGCGGATTGGCCGGCCTAATTGATCGAACACCTGATACCGGCAGGAGTTCAATCCGGTCTTGCCGCCCCGTACCTGCAGCTTACCGTCGGTGGGATTCGGGAAGACCGACACATCCAGTTCGGCCAGTTCGGCCGGCTCGTCGATCGAAGTGTTCAAGGGCGTGAAACCACCGACAACGGCGCGCAGCAACAAGGCGCCGCGGAAGGACGAGGCAATCTCGGTGAGGGGTTCCCACAGATCGAAAAAGCGGATGGAAATGCGCTCCTGCGCCTCGTTGTTCAGATCGAACCCGATCGGTATCCCCTCGTTTGTCGTGGTCACCTGCTGAAAGCCGATGTAAAAATCGGCGCCGGCCGGTAAGGCTACGGGCGTTAGCTCGCCCAAGACGTTCTGTAGCCGGTAAGTGGTGAATCCCTGCAGGGTGTCGAACTTGCTGTCGGCATAGATCGGCCGTTGGAAGATGGCCTCGTAGACCGGCTCGCTTTCGAGCGAACCCACCCATACGTACAGGTTGAACAGCTGTTCTTCGGCATTGCCGTTGACATGCGGGAAATGCATCTGCACGGCCCGCAAGGTGTCGGCTACATTGGTGTGGAACTTGACCGCCAGGCTGGGGTTGTCGTTCTGCGGGTTGTCAAAGAACAGGAAGCTCTCTGCGCTGCCGTCGTCGTAGGCGAAGTAGTTGTCGAAACGGTTGAGATAGGTCACCGTGTCGTTGCGCAGGAATTCAGCTTGCTGGGAGGTGACCGTCAGGCGGTATTCTATCTCCAGGTCGACCTTCTCGGCCCCCGGGAAATTGGTCGACAGAGCCGTTTTGTAGCCCAATTGGGTGCCGGCCGACAGGGATTTTTCGCGTTTGACCGGCGTCTTGGAGGGGATGTTGGCGTCGGGTCCGTCGACGACGTTGTCGCTGCCGGGTATACTGGCGCCGCTGATCAATTCGCGCAACAGGATGGCCGACTGCGAGATGGTCACCGTTTCTTCGAAGTGGTTGTAGAAGTGAGAGGCCAGCGGCCCGGTGGAGAACTCCTGGTCGACAAAGTCCTCGAAATGCCGCCAGGGCATGCTGGTATAGTTGGTCAGCAACGAAGGGGGCGCTTGGGTGAAGGCCACATCGTCGAAGGTGCTGCCGGGACCCTCCTGATCGTCGAGCCAGACGTAATCGAGGTGCCATAGATCGTAGAGTCCGCCCGGCGTGACGTAGTTCAGAAAGCGGAACTGGAATCCGTCGTACAGGTACTGGGACTGATCGATGAGCACGCTGTTAAAGTCGAAGGGCGGCACCGAATCGATCGGGATGTTGTCGACGAAGCCGTCGAACACTTCCACCGTTTCCCAGTTGCCCTGCACGTCGCGAAACTGCAGCACCAGCGAATCGGGCTCGTTAGGCAATAGTCCGTAGCCCTTCGGCGATACGAAGAATTTGAGGTAAACGTCGCCGCTCGTATTGCTCAGATCGATGTACTTGGAGGTCAGCCGGTCGGCCTGCCCGATCGTCGGGTAGGGCGATCCGCCCCGGTCGAGGCCGTCGAGCGTGAGCAATCCCACTGAGGGCGGGTCTTTCGACATGGTGCGGTTCACGAAGCCGTCTTTGTCTAGCCAGTACTTGGCCGAAGGGTAGGGGCCGCGGTACGAGAAGTCGTCGAAAAAGGGCAGCCCCAGCGTATCGCTCTGGATCACGAACGGGATGCGGAAGGTGTCGCACACCGTGAATTCGTCGCACAGCACCACGCAAACCGTATCCGTGCCGGCAAAGCGGCTGGCCTGGTAGCGCACACAGGAAGAGGGAGTGTTATAGCTGGTGAACCACACGATCTGCTGGCCCTCGCCGTCGTAGTTGTCGGGGCAGTCGTCGAGGAAAGCGCTGCAGAGCAATTCGCCCGGCAGCAGGGTTTCGTCGACGCAGTATTCCGGCAGGAATTCCTCGGCTAGCAAGGTTGCGGCGGACGACACGTGCGACTGGCCGCGGCGTTTGACCACGATCGGGTAGCGCAGCGTATCGCACACGCTCTCGTTGTTGCAGAATTCGACGCAAACGGTATCCACGCCGGCGTCGATGCCGGTCAAAGAGGCGAACTGGAGCAGGGTCGAATCGAAGCTGAGCGTCCCGAAATCGATGGGTTCGCAGTTGAGCAGGCTTAGGCTGGAGTTTTCGCCGCCGCCCAGGGCGACGGTGTCGACCTCGATCACCAGAGTGTCGCCGGAGAAGACGAAATAGGTGCCGAATATATTGGGCGGGCAATTGTGGCTCTTCTGGGTGAAGGAAACCGGATCTCCGCCGAACCATTTCACCGCCTGTTCCAATTGCTCTTGCTCCCAGCGGGCTTCCTGCCGCACGGCGGCGTTGTCGGGCAGGTATTCGAGTCGGATCTGTGCAGTCGTTTGGGTGGCGATCGCCAAAGCGAGCGCGAGTAGGGTAAACCTGAATTGCATGCTAAGTAAAATTTGTTCGGGGCGCCCCGATGATCTCGTCCTTTCCAACAACGCTGGATCGGTCGACGTAGTATCGCCTGCGGCGTTTCTTAAGAGCTACTGTCCGTCGCAGCCGACCGGCGGATATTGCGTGAGCACGACCGAGATCTGCTCGCCCACCCGCAGGGTTTGTCCTGGCTGATAGGCGGGGGTCTGGCTGATCACATAGGCGTTGGCCCGGTCGCTCACGGTGGCGTCTTCCTGTATCTCGCCCAGGGTCAGGCCCTGGCCGGTGACCAGGAATTCCGCTTCGCTGAAGCGCCGGCATACCAGATTCGGCAAATTTACCCGGTCGATACCGCGTTCGGTGATGACAAACTCCAGCGTGGTACTTTTCGGTATGCGCAGGCCTTCGCTGACCTCGTTTTCGGTGATCTTTTCGTCGTTGTAGTAAAAATAGAGGATGGTGCCGGGAGCCTGCTTATTGTCCCAGACCCGTTCTTTGACGACGGTCTTGATCCCTTTGCGCTTTAGTTTCTTGCTGTACTGGTTGTAGTCGTAGTTGCCGACCAGCGTGGGCAGCAAGACCGTTTCGGGGATCTTCTTGGTGACTTTCAGATAGATGGTCCGGTTCTCCTTGACCCGCGAATAGGGTTCCGGCGATTGCTCCAGCACGATATTGGCCGGCTTGCCTTCCTGCCAGGTCGAGTCGTTGACCTGTATCCGGAAACTGCGGCTGCGCGCTTTTTCAATGGCCTCTTCGAGGGTCATGCCCGTGTAGTCGTGTACCTGAAGCGATTCGCCATGGTGGGTGTAGCACTTGAGCCACCAAAAGATCAGCACGAGCAGCAAAACGATAGTGCCGAGCATGGCCCCGAAGTTCTTCAGGAAGAACATGCTGGAAATGAACAGGTAGAATTCCTGCCAGGCCCGCTTCAGCCGCGGAAGGGCGGCCTCATTCCACCACTGGATCAGCTTTTCTTTCATGGAAGCCAAATTCGAGAATTTTATCGATGAAATGATAGGGTTTGTACCCATTGATGGCGGCCTGGTGATAAATGCAGGTCGCCGGCGTCATGCCGGGCAAGGAATTGACCTCGATGATGATCGTTTCCACCTGCCCGCTATCGTACACCCGCACGAAGGCGTCGATCCGGGCATACCCTTGCACGTTCAGAACCCTCGCCGCCCGCTCGAAGGTCGCTTTGACCTCCTGCGCGATGTAGGCATAGTCGAAGGGGCCGGTGGCAAAACGGGCCGGCGTGATGTTCTGCCCTTCCCCGGCGAGAAACTTCTCCTCCAGGCTGAGCACTTCGCCGCTGGCCAGGGCCTCCGAAGGTTCGAAAACCTCATAACGCAATTTATCGCGCTCCTGGTGCGTCAACAGGCCTCCGGTGATCTCCAGGAAGTGGCGCGCGCCTTTGGCCGTCACGAGGGCTTCGAGCAGCGCCACCGGCTTGCAGGGAAATTCCTCCTTGGCGTCGAGCCGCAGCGTCTGGCGGTCTTCTGGCAGCGTTTCGTCCGGCTGCCGGAACAGCAGGTTGAAATAAGCGCGCAGTTGCCGGCGGTCGCGGATGACCTTGACAGCCGAACTGCAGCCGTCGTCGACCGGCTTGGCGACGAGCGGATAGCCGAATCGTTCCTCGATGCGCTCGAGCGTCGACACCGAGTGCTGGAAGTAATCTTCCTGGTAGACCAGCAGCTGGTCGGTCACGCTGAAGCCGTGCTTTTTCAGGATCTGCAGGGTTTCGTACTTGTTGATCGTGATCGAAGAAGAGCGCGGGCCGCTGCCGTTGTACGGCAGACCCACCGCTTCGAGTTTTCGCTGCACTTCGCCGTCTTCGCCCGGCCGGCCGTGCAGGGCGATGAAAACCCCGTCGGCCAGCTCGGCCAGTTGTTCATAGCTCAGTTCGCGCGGTTCGAACACGACGTCTTCCGAAGCGTACTTCCCGGTGATGGGAGTTGCCAGTCGCTTGATCTCCTCGACGACCGGGTGCTTGCGGAAATGCAGGATCTTGTCGCGAATGTCGTCGGCATTGTCCTTCAGCAACAGGTTGATGGGGATCTGGAATAGCCGATGCCCCTTTTCGTCGCCGAGTACAAACACCGGTATGGGGTCGTACTTATCGGAACTGGCCAGTTTTTCGAAGATGTTGCGGCCGCTTTCGACCGAGATATGCCGCTCGTAGGAATAGCCGCCGAGCAGTACGGCGATCTTCTTCTTTTGGCGTTCTTCGCGCCGCAGGGAGGCCAGTTGCCGGTCGAGTTTTTCCAGCAACGAGCGCTGCGCCGGCACGATCTCCGTATGGTGGGCGATGCGCTCCTGTAAGGACACACGCACGATAAAGCTCAGGAATTGCGAGGGGTTGAGTCCGATCTCCGCCGCCTGGTGGAAAAAGAACGAAGAGGGCAGCATGCCCGAGGTCGTATTGGGGTCGTTCAGAAAGATCTCCCCCTTTTCATTGATAAAGCCGTCGATGCGGGCGTAGGTGGCGAAGTCGAGGTATTCGAACAGGCGCTCGCACTCGTGGCGGATCGCCTGGATCTGTTCGTCGGGCAGTTGGATCGGGGTCAGTTTGCGCGACAGGCCGGGCAGGTATTTCGAGCGGTAGTCGAACACCTCGCCGCCCTTCACGATCTCGGTTGGCGGAAGGGCAACGCTGCTGCCGTCTTCCTGCCGCAACACAATGCAGGAAAACTCCTTGCCCCGCAGGAAAGACTCCAGAATGACGGTCTGCTCACTCCAGAAGCTCTCCAGCACGGCTGTCCCTGCAAGGCCGTCCAGCCACTTCAGCAACTCTTCCGGATGGCGGAT
>JAGQXA010000516.1 GCA_020436865.1 Saprospiraceae bacterium
TACAGCTTGTTCACCGATACGTCGGCGTATTTCCTGACCTGGACGGACGATCCTTCCAGCCAGCGTTATCAGGCGGTGACCAACGACCTGAGCAATCTGCCGCCGGCCGACGAATACTTCTTTTCCGAACAGATCAACCACTATACGCCCGATGCGATCAAGCTATCGGTGAAGATCGGTTCAACCGACCTCCAGCAATCGCATTTCGGCGATGCGGAGGGGTTTGCGGTCGGGTTCTCCGGACCGCTTCTGCGTACCTTTTCCATCCAACCGCAGGGATTCTTCGCTGGAACTCCGGATGCCGAAATGTCCGTCACCTTTTCCTGTCGCGTCGGCGACCACCAACAACTGGTCAGGGTCGACGGCACTGAATATGTAAACGATCAGTTCTCGGGCTTTCAGACCCGTCGCCATACGTTCACCTTGCCGAACAATGAACTGAACTCCAATATGACGGTCGAGATCGAGGGGGTCTACGACGAAAACGACCGGCAGGCAGTTAGCGTCATCTCTCTGCGCTATCCGCGCTCTTTCGACTTTGGCGGCGCCTCCTCCTTTCTCTTCACCATACCGGCCGATGCCGGCAAGCGCTACCTCGAGATCGAAAATTTTGCCTTAGGTAACACCCCACCGGTTCTTTACGACCTGACAAACGGTACCCGCTTGTCGGCCACCGTCGACGCCGGCCTCGTGCGCATCGGCCTGCCGCCTTCGGTCACCGATCGGCAACTACTCCTGCTTAACCCGGAAACGGGTGCGAAAATCGTTTCTACCCCCGAACCGGTCGAGTTCATCGATTTCACCCAGCTCGACGCCGAGTTCCTCATCATCTACCACGAACAACTGGCCACCGGGAGCACCGACTGGATACAGGAATACGCCAATTACCGGAGCAGCCAATCGCCCTACCCCTATTCTACGGCCCTGGCAGAGGTGCAACAACTTTACGATCAGTTCGGCTACGGCATCCAGCGCCACAGCCAGGCCCTTCGCAACTTCATTCACTATGTAAATAAGGAATGGAGCGACCTCCGATACTTGTTTATCATCGGCAAGGGGCGTGAGTACCGCCATATCCGCACGGCCGCCGATCTGGCTGCCAATGAGGGCATTTTCTATGTACCGACCTTCGGTTTTCCCGGCGCCGATAATCTTCTGGCAGGCAGCAATACGTCGGCCATCCCCGTCGTACCCGTTGGCCGACTGGCCGCAACGGATCCGGAAGAAGTGCGGATCTATCTCGATAAGGTCAAGGCCTTTGAAATGGCTCCGACCCAGCTCGGTCAAACCATCGCCGAAAAAGCCTGGATGAAAAGGATCATGCACCTCGGCGGAGGGGGTTCCGCCGCCGAGCAGGGCATCATCCGCAATCATCTGAAGAATATGGAAGAGGAGATCGAAAGCAACCGCTTCGGCGGAGAGGTCACCTCCTTTTACAAGGAAAGTTCCGATCCGATCGAAACCTCGCAGTCGCAGGCGCTGAAGGACCTGATCAACGACGGGATCTCCATCCTGACCTTCTTCGGACATTCGAGCGCCAATACCTTCGACTTCAATTTCGACGACCCCACGACCTACGAAAATGCCGGCCGCTATCCAATGGTGTTCTCCTTGGGATGTTTTTCCGGGCAATGCCATTCGGGCACTCCGGGTATCGGAGAGCGCTTTGTGCTGGTCGACGAGCGGGGCGCCGCGGCCTATTTTGCTTCGACCGGGTATGGATTTGTCTCGGCCCTCGATCGCTTCGCCGACAAGTTCTACACCTTATTGGGCGGCGACCTGTATGGACAGGGGATCGGTGACATCATGAAGGCCAGCATGCTGCAGTTGGATAACTCAACCGTCATCGGCGAGCGCGAACTGGCGCAACAGGGTACCCTGCAAGGTGATCCGGCCCTGCGGTTGAACGTACATCCCGCTCCTGACTACCTGATCGACGGCGCTACCGTCGACTTCACCCCGAACCTCCTGAATCTGCAACTCGA
>JAGQXA010000517.1 GCA_020436865.1 Saprospiraceae bacterium
CAACTGATAGGTCGTGGAGTTCACCAGCGCGCGGGGCGGCAGATCGTCCATGCTGAAGTTTTCGAAGACAAACCCGCGGCCCGGCGTTTCGTGCAAGCGGGATAACCCACCATAGGTAGCTATCCAGATCTCGCCTTTGTCGCTTTCATAAAGGCCGTGCACGAAGCCGTAGGGTAGGCCGTCGGCCCGGTCGAAGGAGTGAAAAACGGGTTTCTCGAGCGAGCCGGGCTCCAAGTAGGCCAGTCCGTGATAGGTAGCCACCCATAACCGATGCCGGCGGTCGATCAATAACCCGTAGACGTCATCGTGCGGCAAGCTGTGCGGGTTGCCGGGATCGTGTCGAAAGACTTGCAGGCGACGGCCGGTTTCCGGGTCGAGCACGTATAAGCCGCCTCCCCGGCTGCCGGCCCACAGCCGGCCTTCAGGATCGAGGCACAGAGCCGTCACCGGATCGTTCTGGCTGAAGGGAGTGGCGGCCAAGTGGCTGGTGGCGAATTTTTTTCCGAAAGGGGAAAAGCGGTCCAAGCCGACTGCCGTGCCTACCCAGAGTACGCCACTGCGATCGCGAAACGCGACTTCCGCTTCGTCACTGCTCAGTCCGCCCGATTGCCCGGCTGCATAGCGATAGTGCCGGAAGACCGGCTCGGGCGAATCGAACTGATCCGAAGGGAGAAAGTTCAATCCTCCGTCGTAGGTCGGGATCCACAACCCTTCTCCGTCGAGATGGAAGCTCTGCACAAAATCGTGGCTCAGGCTGCCGGTTACTCCCGGTTCATGCCGGTAGTGGCTAAACTGCCAGCCCCCCGGATCTTCCTTTCCGGAATAGACGCCCTGGTTGGTGCCTATCCAGATCGTACCCGGTTCCGGCTCGGCAAAGGCCCAGACCTTGGGTGGTGTTTCGCCGGGCGCACGCAGGAATGGCTGAAATGACCCGCCATCCGGCCTTAGCCGGTTGGCGCCCTCTTGGGTGCCGACCCAGAGAACGCCCGACGGAGCCTCGTAGATGTCCCATACCACCGCATGATTGAGCCCTGCAGAGCCATCTGTGGGGGGCAGAAAGTGCGTCTGTTCACCCGTAGCCGGATCAAGCCGGAATAAACCATGATAGGTGCCGTACCAGATCTGCCCCCGCCGGTCGACGCAAAGCCCAAGGATGTTGTTCTCGGGTTCTGAAAAGGGTCCGGGCGGACGCCAATACTGTCGGAAGCGGTCGAGTTCGGGTTCGTAGCAGTTCAGCCCACGATGAGTGCCGACCCAGATCCGCCCCATGGGATCTTCCGCCAGACGGGTGATGTAATTGTGGGAAAGCGAAGCGCTGTCGCCCCGCACGTGGCGGAACACGCGAAACGCCCGCCCATCGTAGCGATTCAGGCCGTCGCGGGTGCCGATCCAGAGAAAACCCTTTTGGTCTTGCAGAAGGGCCGTGACATGGTTCTGAGAAAGGCCGTCGACCGTCGTGAAATGATCGAAGTGGAGAGTCTGGGCGGGAAGGCCAAGTGCCCAAAAGAGTAGCAAAGTCAACAGCGCGCTCCGGCCTCCAAAGGATCCAGGGATCCCTGGATCCTTGGATCCTTGGGCGGGGCTCATGCCTTGCGGTTTTTTCGCCAGCCGATCAGGGCCAGCATCCGCCCTGTCCGCCCCTGCTCTGCGCGGTAGGAGAAGTAGTCGGTATTGTGCTGTACCGTGCAGTAGGGCGATACCTCGATCTGCGGAGCCGGAAGGCCGGCGTCGAGCAGTTGGGCGCGGTTGGCGGCTTTGAGGTCGACGAAGTGTTTGGCGCGCAACTCGTCCCAGCGTACGAAGGCCGGGTCGAACTGCTCGGCCACTTCCGAGCCCACTTCAAACTCGCATTCGTCGATGCAGGTACCCACAGAGGCCAGGCAGTCGCGCGGATCGGTTCCGAAAGTTGCCGACATTTCCGCAAGGGTCTTTGCCACGATCCGGGCCACGGTACCCCGCCAGCCTGCATGGATGGCCGCAACCGCCCGTCGCTCCGGGTCGCAGATCAGGATCGGCGTGCAGTCGGCCACGGTGATGGAGAGGAAGAGTCCGGTCCGGTCGGTGATCAGGGCATCGTAGCCTTCGGACTGTCCGGCCGAAGTGGCGTGCAGCACGCGGTCGCCGTGCACCTGATGCGCGCCGGCGACCGCGCCTTCGGAGAGGCCCAGAGCCAACCAAAGCCGGCGTCGATGGTGGTCGACGCGCTGCGGGCGATCGCCGGTGTAGAGTCCGAGATTACCCGCATGGCGGGTCGTCTCGACGGCCAGCAGGTCATCGATGGCGCCGAGCAACTGCGGAAGCCGGAAAAGCGGTCGGACGGGATCTTGCATGCGCCGAAATTACGGATTCCCTGAAAAGGAAGAAAGTGTAGCGGAAGCGTTCCGCCCGCTAAACGCCCTAAAAGCTTCGATTTAATCCTTTTCTATAGAAACTTTTTTATCTTTGCGGTCGTTTTAATTGTTGTTGCGCATTTTTAAATCGGTACATCCGTTCGCGTATCCCATCGCTGTACATTATCGCCGAACCATCCTTGCGCTTTTTTCCGACGCTGCATTAGCGGCCATGCAATGCTTTCCCGCATTGCCTCATTTTTTTCAACCAACAACGATCTAAAACATGAAGGAACCCAAGCTATTCGAAAAAGCCATTGACTGGGCGAAGAAGAAAGGATTTTCGAATATCAAGGCCAACACGGAGGATTACGAGACTCCCGTAAAATTTGCCCGGGACGGGGAAGAAGATCAGCCCTTCATTCCCGACATCACCGCCACCCGTTTGGGCAGCAAGAACTACGTGGAGATCGCCTTAAAAACGGACGATACGGCGCGCCGGGTGTCGAAATGGAAACTATTGAGCACCTTGGCGGCGATGAAAAGCGGGAAACTGTTCCTGCTCGCCCCGAAAGGCCATAAGGCCTTCACGGTCGACCTGATCAAGAAGCATCACATCAACGCTACGGTGGAAAGCATCTAGCGGAGTGGTCGCAAACCGACGAACGAATTTCAATTAGCCGTAAGTTGGCCTGGCGCCGGCTGGCGGCTTTCATTTTCTAAAGTAAAGCAGACTTATGATCATCATCGAGATTAAGGACGGTGAGTCTATCGACCGCGCGCTGAAACGCTACAAGCGCAAGCATCAGCGCACGGGCATCATGAAGGAACTCCGCCAGCGCAGGGAGTTCACCAAACCTTCGGTCAAGCGCCGCAACGAACTGATGAAAGCGGCCTACAAAGAACACAAGTACGGTCAGGACGCCTGACCGCTCATTCCTTTTCCCCCTTTTCCAGCCGGTAGTAGCTCAGGGCGCCGGAAGGACATCGTTCGACCTGTTGAATGATCTGCTCGGTCGTGGCGCCCGACATATCTATCCAGGGTTTCTTTTGCGGGTTGAACACCGGCAGGAGCTCTTTCCAGCAGCGCTTGGAATGCTGGCATAGATTGGGTTTCCAAACCACGGCGATCTCGTCGTTGTGGTATTCCTTGACGATCCCTTCCTGCAGTTGCTCGGTGGCCTTGCTGGTCATCCTCACCTCGGCCTTCAACAATTGCGATACCGGGCATTTCTCGCCCACCTGCAGCAGTCGCTCGACCTGCTCGGCCGGAAGTTCTTTTTCAAACACCACTTCTTTATCGACCTGGAAGCCGATCTGCCCTTTTTGATCGATCTTTTCCCGCAACTGCGAGGAAACGCGGATCTGTCCCGTTTCCCAGCCCTTGCGCTCGGCGTACATGCGCATGGTCACCGCCGTGCAGGCCGACAAGGCGCCCAACAGATAGGCGCGCGGATGGGGCGCCTTGTTGCCGCCGCCGTTCTTTTCCGGCTCGTCGACCAGGAAGGTGTGATTTTCAGTAATGACCTGGGTCAGATATTTGCGGTCGCCCAGGGTGGCAATGGCTTGTTTTTTTTCAGACATGACGTTTGAAGTGATGGGTGACAGAATTGGCGGACAGTATCTATGACAACAACGGAGCGAGACAAGGGTTGTGGCCCGTACGCTTCATCCTTCCCACCGAAAAGAGGCCACAAAAAAGCGGGCAACGGGAAGGATCAGTTGGAAGGGGGCCATATTGTCGTTAAATTAGGGCGGTTTTGGCATAAATCAAAGCAAATGAACCACATCAAGATCCGGGTCGAACGGGCCGATGCATTGGAAATTCCAGGAGATGTTCTGGTGATGAAATACGCCCAGAGAGGATACGGTTTGGACGAACTGGTCGTCAGGAAAACCGAGGAAGCAGGCGAATCCATTGCGGCGATGCTGCCGAAGCCCGGGCAATATTTCTACACCAAGAGCAGGATACGATCCGGGGTAGAGAATTTTCTGTTTCTCGGCGTGCCGCCGCTACAGGAGTTTTCCTATAAGGAGATCCGGGAATTCGGGAGAGAAGCCCTATCGGTTCTTGCCGAAGTCAATCCGATTGCAAAGACTTTGATCTTCACGATCCACGGCGCCAATGTGGGGCTCGACGAGACCGAGTCTTTCGAATCTCAGCTCGCCGGCATGACCGATGCCATCTACGCCAACGATTACCCCCCGCAACTGGAGCAGATCGTGATCGCGGAATTGGTTCAGGGTAGGGTGACGAGGCTGACCAAGGCCCTGAACGACCTCTTCCCGGAAGGCCGGATCCCGGTCGACCGTTCGCTTGGTTTGCGAAGTTTGAGCGAAGCGTCTACCGAGAAGCTAAGAACGGCCGGTATTACCTCGCAAGACAAGAAGCACATCTTCATCGCCATGCCCTTTGCCGAAGAGTTCGACGACATTTTCCACTACGGCATCCAGGGCGCCGTCAATAATGCCGGATACCTGTGCGAACGGGCCGATCTGGAATCCTTTACCGGCGACGTCATGGATTGGGTCAGGAAGAGGATCGAAACGGCCGACTACGTCATCGCCGACCTGACCAAGGCCAACGCCAACGTCTACCTGGAAGTAGGCTATGCCTGGGGCTGCCGGATCCCGACCATTCTCCTTGCCCAGGATTCCGAAGATCTGAAATTCGACGTCCGCGGCCAGCGCTGCATCGTGTACAAGAGGATCAAGGACCTGGAAGAAAAACTCTCCAAGGAATTGACTAATTTGCGATAGCGCCCAATAAAGAGA
>JAGQXA010000518.1 GCA_020436865.1 Saprospiraceae bacterium
CAGCAGTTCGGATTGGTCGATCCGCATTCGAACTATTGCTTCGGTGAAGGCGGGGCCGGCACCTACTCCGACGGAAAACTCTACACGCGCTCCCACAAACGCGGCAATATCGAAAAAGCCCTCCGGCTGCTGGTCGAGCATGGGGCGGCCTCCGACATCCTGGTCGACGCGCACCCCCATATCGGCTCCAACAAATTGCCCGGCATTGTGGCCAACATGCGGGAAACCATCGAGCACTACGGCGGACGAGTGCTCTTCGGCGCCCATGTCGACGACCTCCTTCTGCAACAAGGCCGCATCGCCGGCGTACGCGTGCACGGCGGACGCGAACACCTGGCGCCGGCGCTGATCCTCGCCACCGGCCATTCGGCCCGCGACATCTTCTATCTGCTGCACCGCAAAGGCATTCGCCTGGAGGCCAAGCCCTACGCCCTGGGGGTGCGGATCGAACATCCGCAGCCCCTTATCGATCGGATCCAGTACAACCAATCGCCCCGCGAAGAACACCTGCCGGCCTCGAGCTATCGCCTGGCCTGCCAGGTCGACGGCCGGGGCGTGTTCTCGTTCTGTATGTGTCCCGGCGGCTTGGTCGTGCCCACCGCCACGGCTCCCGGCGAAATCGTGGTCAATGGAATGTCGCTTTCCCGCCGCGATTCTCCCTATGCCAATTCCGGCACCGTCGTGGCCGTTGAACTGGACGATCTGGCGCCCTTCGCCGGAGAAGGGGTGTTTGCCGGACTGGCCTTTCAACAGAGCGTCGAACAGGCCATGTTCGCCTACGGCGATGGAGGTCAGCAGGCGCCGGCCCAGCGATTGACCGATTTCGTCGGAGGGCGCTTGTCAGATACGCTGCCCCCTACCTCCTACATCCCTGGTCTCCTCTCGGCCCCGCTGCACGAGTTGTTGCCGCCCGGGATCTACCGACGGCTGCAACAAGGCGTGCGGGAGTTCGGACGGAAAATGAAGGGCTATTATACAGAGGAAGCCAATGTGATCGCCACGGAAAGCCGCACGAGCTCGCCGATCCGCATTCCGCGCGATCCCCAGACCGGGATGCACGACGAAGTGGAAGGACTGTTTCCGGCCGGCGAAGGGGCCGGCTATGCCGGAGGGATCCTTTCCGCTGCGATGGACGGGCAGAACGTGGCCCGCAAGGTGGCGGCCTATTACACCAACCTGGCGCCGGGCAGGCGCTCAGGACCACCATTTACACCAAGAACATGAAAGACATCGTTGACTTGATCGCGCGGCTTTTTCTGGCTACGATCTTCTTGTACGAAGCGTACGACTCCATTTTCTATTTCAAGGAAACCAAGCATACGATGACCAGCTACGGCCTGACCTGGCATCAAGACTTCCTCCTCGTCGGGGCGATCATCTTGTTGGTGGTCGGCGGCATCCTGCTGCTCATCGGTTACCGTTCGGGCTTTGGCGTGCTGCTGCTGCTGTTGTATTGGCTGCCGGTCACCTTCATCGTGCACTCTTTCTGGAACGACCCTGAGCCCGAGAAGCGATTGCAGGCCATTTTGTTCATGAAAAACATTGCCGTGGTCGGCGGTTTGCTGATGGTTTGGGTGAACGGAAGCGGGCGCTTCAGCATTCGACGGCTTTTTGCTACGACCCGGGTGCCGGGCTCGCGCTAGCCCTACAGGGCATGGCCGCAGTATTTGCAGTAGCGCGCATCGTCGGCATGGCCTTCCCGGCCGCAGTACTGGCAGGCCTGAGTGTTCTGCGGGCTCCTGGCCTGTTGGATGAACTCGGCCGAAACAATGCCCGTCGGTACCGCGATGACCGCATAACCGAGGATCATCACGATGGCCGAAAAAAACTGCCCCAGACCGGTCTGGGGCGTAATGTCGCCGAAGCCGACCGTGGTCAACGTGACGATCGACCAGTAGATGCTCCGCGGAATACTGGAAAACCCCGGATTGCTGCCGCCCTCCACCAGGTACATGACTGAACCGATGATCAACACCAGGACCGTGATAAACGAGAGGAACACGAAGATCTTGGCCCGGCTGGCCTGGATGGCCTTGATGATGATGAACCCTTCCTTCATGAAATGCCCCAGCTTGAAGATCCGGAAAACCCGCAGGAGCCGCAAGGCCCGGATGACGATCAGGTAGTGAGTGCCGGCGATGAACAGGCTGAGGTAAGTGGGGATGATCGCCAGCAGATCGATCACGCCGAAGAAGCTGGCGGCGTACCACCAGGGTCGCCGGATGGAATACAGCCGCAACAGGTATTCGAGGGTGAAAAGAATGGTGAAGGTCCATTCCAGCATCAGGAACCACTGATGATAGAGTCGGTTGAGCTCAGCGATGCTTTCCAGCATGACCACCGCGACGCTGAGCAGGATCATGATCAGCAAGGCTACGTCGAAGGCCTTTCCGGCCGGCGTGTCGGCTTCGAAGATGATCTCGTGCAGCCGCTCGCGATGCGGCGTCCAGTCTTTCTCGTTTGATCGGGACATAACGGATATTTTTGCGATGGCGGTCCACAATTATCAAAATTATCTGGCACCTTTGCAAATGGGGCTGGATATTGGATGTTGGCTCTTTCATCTTTCTACTTTCATCTTTCTACTAAAACTATGCAGATCCTGATCACCTGTCCGCCCATGCTGGGGCAAATCGAAGAATTCCGGCCGATCTTTGCCGAAAAGGAGATCGGGCTGGTTACTCCCGACGTCGTACAGACCCTGACCGAAGAAGAGTTGATCGGGATCCTGCCCGGGGTCGACGGCTGGATCATCGGCGACGATCCGGCCACCGAGCGGGTGTTTGCCGCCGGGAGGCAAGGCCGCCTGCGGGCGGCGGTCAAGTGGGGGGTCGGCGTGGACAATGTCGACTTTGCCGGCGCCAAGAGACAGGGGATCCCGGTGACCAACACTCCCGGCATGTTCGGCGAGGAGGTAGCCGGTCTGGCCGTACAGTACGTGCTGGGGCTGGCGCGCCAAACCTACTCCATCGACCGTGGGGTGCGGGCCGGCAGGTGGCCGAAGCCCGCGGGTATTTCGGTCGCCGGAAAGCAGGTGGCGCTGATCGGTTTCGGCGACATCGGCAAGGCCACCGGCCGCTTGTTGCGGGCGTTCGGGATGGAAGTGAGCGTATACGACCCCTATGCCTATCAGGAAGAAGCCTACCGGTTCCGCTCTCTGCCGGAGGGCCTGGAAGACGCCGATTTCGTCGTCGTGACCGCTTCGCTGACTGCCGAGACCCATCACCTCATCGACTCGGCCGCCATCGAACGGATGAAAAAGGGCGTGCGGATCGTGAACGTATCGCGAGGGCCCATCATCTCCGAATCCGCGCTGATCGAGGGTCTGCGCAGCGGTCAGGTACACTCGGCCGCGCTGGACGTGTTTGAAAACGAACCGCTGCCGGCCGATTCGCCCCTTCGCGAGTTCGATCTTTGTATCTTTGGCACCCACAACGGGTCGAATACGGTCGACGCCGTGCGGCGGGCCAGCCACCAGGCCATTCAGTA
>JAGQXA010000519.1 GCA_020436865.1 Saprospiraceae bacterium
GCAAAGCCGGCAAAACGGTCGGGAAAGGAACCGACATAGTCGTCGAGCAGGCAACCCAGGTCGGGATCAAGGTACCACCCCAAACGGGTATCGAAGAGGGCGCTCCCGCCGGGTTCTACCCGATGTACGAGCCGGTAATGCAGGAAGATCGTGTTATTCAGCGGGTGTGCTTCCTCGCAGGCAAAGGTAAAAAGGATGAGTTGGCACTCGATCGGCCTGACTTGTTCCTGGTCCATGAACATTGTGAAAATGCACCAGCTCATTTGAGTCGGGATAATGGGGATGTCGCAGCCGCGAACGGATAAAATGGGGAAATCGCCGTCGTCGGGATCATATAAGCCGTCGGCGTTCTGATCCCAGAAAGGGGCCAGCCCGGCCAAAGGGCTATCGGGCAGCTCGAAACCGGAATAGTCGAGAAAATGAGGGTTGCCGACGGCCGGCCAGCCGTAAATGGCCTCGAGCGGTTCGTCGACCAGGCCGTTATCGGCAAGATCGGCTCGGTGTTGCTCGATCTCTTCAGCCGTTACCTGCCAGATCCGGTCAAAGCCTTCAGGGGCTTCCAAAGTGCCGGGTTGGCCGCCTTCGGTGAGGTCGGTCACCAGCAGGGTGCTTTCATCGTCGAGGCCGCCCAGCCAAAGGCCGGATTGAAAGATCAGGGGTATCCATTCGTTCTCCTGCTCGACCGATAGCCACATTTCAGGGCTTCCGGCCGGCGCCTTCGTGGCGCCGTTCTCGCCCAAAAAGACCCGGAGGTCGTTGTGGAAAATGGCAATGGGATCAGATTGACCCCAGGCTGTCAGCGACCCGCTCAGGAGCAGGCAAATAGAGTAAAGGGCTCTTTTTTTCATAGCAACTCAGTTTGTTTTGTTGCTCCCAAATTAGGGTAAATACCCCCTTGGCGCCAGAAAGAAAGAGCCAAAAGTCAGGTTTCTGAATTGAGCGTCCTGTCAGGCGGCCGCCACCCCCATTTGTTCTTCTGCCCATTCGATCACGGCTTCGATGTTTTGGCGCTCGACAAAGTCGAAGCCTTCGGTCATTCGCTGCCTCGCTTCCTCATCCTCCTGATGTTTGCCGACCCATTTCAGCATTAGCCGCAGGAACCAGGGTAGTTTCTGCAGATTGAGCCGTCCGCGCAGGGGAATCCAGTCCACCGCTTGCCGGATGGTCGGTTCAAAGCTTTGTTCGAAGTAGGTCTTCAGATCGGGATGATCGGGCGCCGTACCGGAAACCGAAAAGAGGAGAACCGGTTTGTCGTGGAGCAGTTTCCAGTTGGCCGTCAGCCAGTGACGGATTGCGAAGCGTCCGATGTAGATGGCGCTGCCTAGAATGAAGAAATCGTAGTTTCTCAGATCGGGCTTGTCTTTGCGCAGGTCGAAAAGGGGCAAGCCGGTCGTTTCTGCGATCCATTGGGCATATTGGCAGGTGCCGCCATACTTTCCGTGGTAAAGGATCACACCTTTGGACGGGTTCATGTGCGGATGGTTTGGTGATCGGAATGGTGGGAAGTGTTCTCCTTGCCGGTAGCCACAAGTTGTCCGGTCGCGGAGAGAATTGCGCTGATGATCGTCAGCAGAAGC
>JAGQXA010000520.1 GCA_020436865.1 Saprospiraceae bacterium
CCCCTCCTTGATAGAAGATTTTTCCGTCGCCTCCGATCCTTGCCAAACAATCCACAGGGGCACTGACAAATGTCACCGGTCCGTGTGATGAAGATCACTGAAGCACCTGACAATTGTCATCCTCAACCCGCCGTTCCTATGGCTACATTTGTCATAAATAAAGTTGCTACACCAATGAAAATCACAAATCTTATTCCACTGGCAGCCCTTCTGTTTGCTTTTTCCAATCTCACGGCACAACAAAATTTCCGGCTCGTCAAGTACGACCTGACCATCATCGGCACTTCCACCCTGCACGACTGGGAAACGAAAGCCAATGATGTGAAGGTAACCGGTTCGTGGGACAACCAAGGCCAACTGAATGGGATCCAAAGCCTGAACGTGACCATCCCCGTCGAGAAACTGAAAAGCTCCAAGGGATCGATCATGGACGGCAAGACTTACAAAGCGCTGAAGTCGGACAAGAATCCAAACGTCACCTTCCAGCTGACCGGCGTCAAGGCCATCACCCCGACCGCCAAAGGGTATCAACTGAAAACGGCCGGATACCTGACCATCGCCGGAACGAAGAAACTCATCGATCTCACCGTAGATGGAGAGAAACTGGCCGACGGCAGCATTCGCTTCACGGGCAGTAAGGCCCTGAAAATGACCGAATACAACGTAGACCCACCGGTCGCCATGCTCGGCACTCTGAAAACGGCCGACGACGTGACCATCGAGTTCTCGTTGACCCTGGCAAACTGAACATCGCAAGATCCGATCTCTTTTTAGCAAAACATTAGACCTAATTTCCTTTAAAGAATCAAAACATTCTCCGTCATGAAAACTCTCATAAGATTCTTCGCCGCTTTCGTACTGATCAGCCTGACTATCCAAGCCATGGCCCAACAGCCCAGCCTGCAGTACTTCCGTCCCTACGACCAAAGCGGTATCAACATGTTTGAAACGCCCAAGGACGACATGACTCCGTTTGACGGCGTCAAAGTAAGGGTCGGCGGCAACTTTGCCCAGCAGTTCCAAATGCTCGACCACGAGCACGGCGCAGGCACCATCCTCGACCCGAACGGCGATGGCGTCAATGAGAATGAACTTTTCCCGCTGAACTCGGGCTTCAACCTGGCCACGGCCAACCTGAACATCGACGCTCAACTCGGCGACGGTGTGCGCCTGAGCCTGATCACCTACCTGTCTTCGCGGCACCACTCCGAAGCTTGGGTGAAAGGCGGTTACATCCAATTCGACAAACTGCCGTTCGCTCCGGGCCTCGACGACCTGATGAAGAACTTCACCATCCGCCTCGGCCACATGGAGATCAACTACGGCGACGCCCACTTCCGCCGCACCGACAACGGTAACGCCCTCTACAACCCCTTCGTCGGCAACCTGATCATGGATGCCTTCAACACGGAGATCGGCGGGGAGATCTACTTCCAGAAAAACGGCGCCATCGCTATGGTCGGTGTCACCGGTGGGGAGATCAAAGGCAACATCAAGGATGCCGGCGATGCCAAACCGAACGACGACAACGCCAACCCGGCTCCGACCTTCCTGGTCAAACTGGGCTACGACAGCGACGTCAGCGAAGACCTGCGCATCCGCCTGACCGGCTCGATGTACTATACCGGTAGCTCCGCTTCCAACTCGCTCTACTCGGGCGACCGCGGTGGCTCGCGCTACTACCTGGTCATGGAAAACCTGGCCGCCGCCGAAGGTACTAACTTCCGCTCCGGCCGCTGGAACCCGGGCTTCTCCGACAACGTAACGGCCTTCATGATCAACCCGTTCGTGAAGTTCCAAGGCCTCGAACTGTTCGGCACCTATGAAATGGCGAAAGGCCGCAAGAGCGGCGAAGCCGAAGACCGCACCGCTACCCAGATCGCCGTGGAAGCTATCTACCGCATCGGCGAAAAGGAAAACGTCTTCATCGGCGGCCGCTACAATACCGTAACTTCCGAAACTGCCCCCGGCACCGAGATCCAGATCAACCGCATCGCCGGCTCGATCGGCTGGTTTATCAATCCGCACATCCTGATGAAGGCCGAGTACGTCACTCAGGACTACAACGACTTCCCGAACACGGACATCCTGTTCGAAGGCAATTTCAGCGGCTTGATGCTTGAGGCAGTCGTAGGCTTCTAAGAATGGCGAACAACCAATTCATATTCCTGAGAATCTTTGGTCTGTGACCAAACAGGAAGGCCCGGAGAAATTGCCCAAGCAATCTCTGGGCCTTCTTCTTCCTGATCCAGCAAAATCACCGTCATGATCCGCATCACCCTCCTCTCCCGCCTGCGCCTATTCGCCGCCCTCTTCGCGCTGCTGATCTTCTGCGCCGCCAGCAACGACACCTCCGTCGACCGGGAATACACCATCACCGATGCCAGCAAGCTCTTCCTGGAGGGCACGAGCAATGTGACCGACTTCACCTGCAACTGCCAGGAATCCTTCTCGCCCAGCTCCTTCCAGGTACAGCGGCAGGCCGAAGGCCGGATCGCCTCCTTCCGCAATACGAAGCTCAAACTGCAATCGAAGAAGCTCGACTGCGGGCAGAAGGCCATGAACAAAGACATGTACAGCACCCTCAAGGCCGATGAGTTTCCCTACATCACCATCGAGCTGCTACAGGCCAAGCAACCCACCGGTCTGCGCCTCGGCGAATGCGACGATTGGGTGC
>JAGQXA010000074.1 GCA_020436865.1 Saprospiraceae bacterium
CATTTGCCGTGTCCTTTCCTAATCAATCCGACGAAAGAATTGTTAACTTTAGGAATGAAATTCGCGAACTCGAGCATTTTATGAGCAATATCAGCTACGAATGGAAGGTGAACGGAATGGACTGCACCAATTGTGCAGCCAGCATTACCCGTTTTCTCCAGCGCAAAGGCTTGGAAAACGTCCATGTCAATTTTGCCACCGGCGAGGTCAGCTTCAGCCGGGGGCAGGCCAATATGACCCCCGAAGAGATCAAGGCCGGCATCCATAAGCTGGGCTATACGGTGGTCGAAGACGGCTCGAAGCAACCCTTCTGGACCCTGGAACGAAAACTCCTCCTCAGCGCCCTCTTCACCGCTCCATTGCTACTGGAGCATCTGCTGATGGTCGTCGGACTGAACATCGCCGCCCTGCATAATCCGTGGGTGCAGCTGCTCCTTTGCCTGCCGCCCTTTCTGGTCGGGCTGTTCCACTTCGGCGGCTCGGCCCTCGGTTCGCTCCGCGGCGGGCTGCCCAACATGGATGTCCTCATCTTTCTGGGCAGCACGGCGGCCTTTATCTACAGCCTGATCGGCACCTTTCTGGCCCGGCCCGACTACATTTTCTACGAAACCAGCGCCACGATCATCACCCTGGTCTTGCTGGGTAATTTCTTGGAAAAACGCTCGGTTCGCCAAACGACCTCGGCGATCGAAGAGCTCAGCCGCCTTCAGGTGGGCAACGCCCGCCGGCTCATGCCCAGCGGCGCCATTATCAGCGTTCCCCTGGAAGAGATCCAGATGGGCGACCGGCTATTGGTGAACGAAGGCGACCAGATCCCCGCCGATGGACTGGTCCGCAGCGGGCAAGGCTTCTGCGACGAGTCGATGCTTACCGGCGAAAGCGAACCGCTCGAAAAAGGAGTGGGCGACCAGGTGATCGGCGGAGCTCTCTGGGTTTCGGGCTCCATCCAGATGGAGGCCACGGCGGTAGGTAAGAATACCGTTCTGAGCAAGCTCATCGAACTGGTGAAGGACGCCCAACGCGAGAAACCCCAGATCCAACGCCTGGCCGATCGCATCAGCGCCATCTTCGTGCCGGTCGTGGTCGGCATCTCGCTGCTGACCTTCAGTCTCAGCTACTTCGCCTTCGATCTGGTCTTCCAGCAGGCGCTGATGAACAGCATCGCCGTACTGGTGATCAGTTGCCCTTGCGCCATGGGCCTGGCTACGCCCACGGCCGTGACGGTAGGCGTCGGACGCCTCGCTCGCAACGGCGTACTGGTCAAAGGCGGGCAAACCCTGGAGACCTTCGCCTCTCTGCGGAGGTTTGTGTTCGACAAGACCGGCACCCTGACCAACGGCCGGCTGGAAGTGGCCGCCGTCGATTACCAGGGCAACGACCCTCGCGAGATCGATGCCGTGATCCAGAAGCTCGAGCAGCACTCCTCCCACCCCATCGCCCGCTCTCTGCTAAACCACTTCAGCGCGCAGGAAGATGCCCAAACGGTCTTTACGGAAGTGAAGGAAGAAAAAGGACTGGGCATGGAAGCCACCGATCAAACCGGGGCCTCCTGGCGTTTGGGGTCGTTTCGCACCTTGCCTGCGGCCCTGCAGGCCCAAAACGGACGACACAGTCTGTACCTCACCAAAGACCAGCAACTGCTGGCCACGGTCGACCTCAAAGACCGGATCAAACCCGAGGCAGCCGACACCATCCGCTACCTGCGGGAACAAGGATTCGAACCGATCATCCTCAGCGGCGACCAGGAATCCAAAACGGCCGCCATCGCCGCCGAACTGGGCGTAGCGACCTACTTCGCCGAGCAACTCCCGGCCGACAAGCTGCGCATGATCGAACAGCTCGACCGGAGCGAACCTACCGCCATGATCGGCGACGGGATCAACGACGCCCCCGCCCTGGCAAAGGCCACCATCGGCGTTTCGCTCAGCGACGCCTCCCAGGCGGCGATCCAGTCGGCGCAGGTCGTGCTTCTCAACGGCCATCTGCATCGCCTGACCGACGCGATCCGGATCAGCCGGGCTACCCTGCAAACGATCCGCCAGAACCTCTTCTGGGCCTTCGCCTACAATGTGGTCGCCATACCGATGGCCGCCCTCGGCTTTCTCAATCCAATGTGGGCCGCCTTTTTCATGGCCTTCTCCGATGTCGTGGTGATCGGCAACTCGATCCGGCTTCGGTTCCGAAAGGTCTAGGTTCAAGTAGAAAGAGGAAAGTAGAAAGATAAGAGAGGGCCGTTAATCCTTTACGGGCAGAAATATCTCGGCCAGCATGCAGCGGGCGCTGCCGCCGCCGTAGCGCTCGATGGAATCCAACGAGACCGGTAGGATCTGCGCGTATTGTTTGAGGGCCTGGATCTGATCGGACCGCAACGAGCCGTAAGCCTGCTGGCTCATCACCAGCACGGGATCGCCCGTCGCATTTTCCAACTGCAACATATTTCCGGCGAAAGCCTCGA
>JAGQXA010000521.1 GCA_020436865.1 Saprospiraceae bacterium
AGGTGGGGGAGTGGGCAATGCGGTGGTGGCGGGAACCAACGGCAACTTCCTGATCGCCGGGCTTTGCCAGAATACTGCCGGGCAGGCTCCCTTCTTGCTATCCCTTTCGGTCGAAGGCGAGGTGGAGTGGATCGAACGCTACCCCTCCCCCGAGCCGTTTTTCGCGAGCCGGCTCCTGTCGACGGCCGACGGCGGCTACTTACTGGGGGGGGCGGTTCTGGGCAACCAGCCTAACGACTTTTTCCTGCTGAAAACCGGTCCGGCGGGCGCCCTGCTCTGGAAAAAGGGCTATGCCGACGAACGGCAGCCCGATTTTACCTCCCTCTGCCAAAGCCCCGACGGCGGTTTCCTGGTGGCCGGCCATACCCTTTGGATGCAGGACGGGAACTTTGTGCGTACCCCTTACCTGCTGCGGGTCGATCCTTCCGGCGAACCGCTTTGGGAAGAAACACCGGTGGTGGGACCGCTGTCTTTTGCCGTGGCCCGCGATGTTGCGCCGGCGCCGGGTGGCGGCTACTTCGTGGCGGGAGACGTGGCCGTCGACGGCGAAGAGAACAACGCCCTGCTGATGCGTATCGATGAACAGGGTACGGTCTTGTGGACGCGCAATTACGATGCCGGCTATTTCGAAACGGCCGTGGCTTTGCTGGCGGTTGACGAGCACGTGGCGATGGTGGGTCATAACGAATCGCCCGACTGGCTACAGAACGTACAGGGTTTGCTGTATTTCTCGGAACAGGATTACCAGCCGCCGGTAGGTTTGGACGAGGTCGGAACGGCTCTTACCGGAAAGGTCTACCCCAATCCGACCGCCGATCGCGTATGGGTGGAATGGCCGAAAGAAGAGGGACAGGAGTGGATGCTCGTCGATGCCCTGGGCCAGATCTGGCTGAGAGGGGAGGCCATGGAGAGTGGTGGAGCGATCGATCTGGCGGGACTTCCTTCCGGGGTTTACTATTTGATGGCGCCGTCGGTATCCGGACGGGCTGTTTGGCCTATCGTCAAGTATTGACATCACAGGCGACTTTCTTCCTCTGCCAGCACTTTGAGCAGCCATTCGCGGCTGGTGATCGGCGAAGTAGAAAGGATCTCTTCCTTGATCGCCGCCATCTTGCGAGGATTTCTTCGGAGGATCTTGTTGAGCAACCGGCAGAAATTTTCATAGGTCTTGCGTACATCGGCCGACAGCAGTTTGTTGCGCTTGAGCGAAATGGTGAAGGAGGCCAGCAGGGAAAGCAGCGCTTCTTCTTCGTCGAGCTCGTAATAGATCTTGAGCAAGAGCGTCTTCGAGCTGAGTTGGTAGTGGATGTCGGTAAATTCGACGTAGAGGAGGTACTGCATGGCCTGATCGTAGTCGTGGCGCTGGTAGAAAAGATCGGCTAGATTGTAGTAGAGGGCGTTTTCCCGGAACGATTCCTGCAGAAAGGGCGCGTAGGTGTGCATGAAATGCTCGGCCCAGTCGAACTTGCGCAGGTTGAAGGCCAGTTTGACCACGTTCTTGAAGTGCCAGGGCGAAAGATGGCCCTGCGGCAGGAAGATCTTGCGGTCGATCCCGACCATGTACAGGCGCAGCGACTCTTCCATGAAGAACTGTTTATCGGTGCGGATGCGGATCTGGCGGATGCAATAGTTGAGGGCATGGGTAAGGATGGCTTCGCGATCTGCTGTCGCCAGTTCGTCGAAGTGCCGGTCGAACAGTTCGCGCACCTGTTGAAAATGCGGATCCGGGTCGGCCGCCGTCAGCATCAACAGAATGTGGTAGTAGATGTGGAGCAGTGGGATCTTAAGCAAATCCGAGCCCTCCAGTACCTGCAGAAGTTGCTCCTGTTCGTCGAGCCGGTAACTCTGTTGGAACAATTGCTGTCTACTCAACATCTCACAATAGAGGGTGAGTTTTTTGGCGTAGTAGAAGGAATCGAGCGCGTCGACGGCTGTTTGGATATGTTGGTCGAAGCGGCGTTCTTCCTGGAATGCAAAGTGCTTGTTGCCGATCTCTGCGAGGCGGTGCTGGAGCCAGAAGTGGTCGGCGCCGACCTGTGCCGAGCCCTGCAGTTCCCGGTCCATTTCTCTTCGGATGAAGTAGTAGTGTTTGTCGAGCCGGCGGTTGACCAGCGCTTCCAGCGTGTCGAGCTGGGCTAGTTCGTCGGCTGCCTCCCGGCGTTGGACTCCCAGGAAGCGTTCGGCAAGTTTGAGCAGGTAGTTCATGCGATAGGCCAGTTGCTTCTCGTCGTAGTTTTCGCCGGGATAGGCCGCGGAGAAAACCCGTTCCTTTTCCAGGGCCTCTTCCGGCAGGTTGTCAAGCAGTGGCTGTAAGCAGTCGTAAAGCGGAAGAAGTTCGTCGCGGGTATTGAAGTACGGAGAGGCGATGAACTGCCGGAACGACTGCTGTTCGCCTGCGTCAAAGGTTTCGAGGAGGGAGATCAGTTTGCTGTTTTTCATTCTGTAGGATCGGCTTGTGACGGGAAAAAATTACCTTGTGGAGGGCGAA
>JAGQXA010000522.1 GCA_020436865.1 Saprospiraceae bacterium
GATGTTGGATGGTCTAAGATCCAAAACCCAACTTCTCGCGAAGATACTGACCGGTGAACGAGCGTTCGACCGTGACGAGCTCTTCGGGCACGCCCTGGAAGACCAGCTCGCCGCCCAGTTTCCCCCCTTCCGGCCCGAGGTCGACGACCCAGTCGGCCGACTTGATGACTTCCAGATTGTGCTCGACGACGATGACGGAATGGCCGGCTTCGACCAGCGCGTTGAGGGCGTCGAGCAGTTTGCGGATGTCGTGAAAATGGAGTCCGGTCGTCGGTTCGTCGAAGATGAACAGCACGTGTTCGCTAGGGTTTCCCTTGCCGAGGAAAGAGGCTAGTTTCACCCGCTGGGCTTCGCCGCCGGAGAGGGTGCTCGAAGACTGGCCGAGTTTGACGTAGCCCAGGCCGACGTCGAACAGCGGTTGCAGGCGGTCGACCACCTCCTGATTGTCGGAGAAAAATGCGAGCGCCTCTTCGATGCTCAGGTCGAGGATCTCGTGGATGTTCTTGCCGTTGTACTGCACATCGAGCACTTCCTGTTTGAAGCGTTGGCCCTTGCAGGTTTCGCATTCGAGGCGCACATCGGCCAGGAATTGCATTTCGATCACCTGCTCCCCTTCGCCTTTGCAGGTGTCGCAGCGCCCGCCGTCGACATTGAACGAGAAGTGCTTGGGCTTGAACCCGCGGATCTTCGATAGTTGTTGATCGGACATCAGTTTGCGGATGGCGTCGTAGGCCTTGACATAGGTCACGGGGTTAGAGCGCGACGACTTGCCGATCGGATTTTGGTTGACCATTTCCACCTGCGTAATGCGCTTCAGGTCGCCCTCCAGGCTGCGGTGCAGGCCCGGCGATTTCGAGTAGTTCTCGCCGAGTTGTCGCTTCAGCGCGGGGTAAAGCACTTGTTTGACCAGCGTGGTTTTGCCCGAACCCGATACGCCGGTAACCACCGTGAGGGTATTGAGCGGGATGCGCACGTCGATATCCTGCAGATTGTGCTGCCGCACTCCGTTTAGCTGCAGAAAATGAATGCCCTTGCGGCGCACCGCCGGCACGGGGATCGAGAGTTCTCCGGTCAGGTACTTCGTCGTCAGGCTCTCGGCCGCTTCGTGGTAGATGGATTGGAACGGACCCGCAAAGACCACCTCGCCGCCGTGGATGCCGGCCAGAGGGCCGATGTCGATCAGGTAGTCGGCGTTGCGGATGATGTCTTCCTCATGTTCGACCACGATCACCGTATTGCCGAGATCGCGCAGGGCCTTCAGTACCCGCACCAGCCGGTCGGTATCGCGCGGGTGCAGGCCCACGCTGGGCTCGTCGAGGATGTACATCGAGCTGGTCAGGTTGCTGCCGAGCGTGCGCGTGAGATTGAGGCGCTGGGTTTCGCCTCCGCTCAAGGTGGAGGAAACGCGGTCGAGGGTAAGGTAACCCAGGCCGACGTCGAGCATGAACTGCAGGCGGTTATTGATCTCGAGCAGGAGGCGCTTGGCGACCTGGCGGTCGAATTCGCTGAGTTCGAGTTGCCGGAAGAAGGGTAGGAATTCGTCGACCGGAAGTTGCACCAGATCGTGGATATTCCGGCCGCCGACCTTGACGAAGAGGGCGTCTTCGCGCAGGCGCCCGCCTTCGCAGCTCGGGCAAATGGTCTTCCCGCGGTAGCGGGCCAGCATCACGCGGTTTTGGATCTTGTACATTTTCTCCTCCAGTTCGGCGAAGAAATCGTCGATCCCCCAGAAGTGCTGGTTGCCGCTCCACAGCAGGCGTCGCTCTTCGCGGCTCAGGTCCTGGTAGGGCCGGTGGATCGGAAAGTCGAAGCGATGCGCATTCTCGACGAGTTGGTCGAGCCAGCGGCCGAACTTCTCGCCGCGCCAGCAGGCGATAGCGCCCTCGTAGACCGACTTCGACGGGTCGGGAACGACCTTGTGTTCGTCGATGCCCATGACCTGGCCGAAACCTTCGCATTTTGGGCAGGCCCCGTAGGGATTGTTGTAGTTGAACAACTGAGGCGACGGCTCGAGAAAGTCGCGTCCGTCGAGTTCGTAGCGAATGCTGAAGGAGCGGCGTTCCTTGCCCATGACTTCCAGCACGCAATGTCCTTCGCCCTCGTAAAAGGCGGTTTGTATGGAGTCGGCGATGCGGGCGTTGTTCTCCTCGTCGCCGGATTGTAACACAAAGCGGTCGATGAGCACCAGGATGTCTTCTTCGTGAAAGGCATTGAGCGGCTTATCGAGGTCGCGCTCGAGTGCCGTGCCGTCGAGCACCTCTTCGATGCGCAGGAGTTGGTCGTGCCAATAGATGCGGGTAAAGCCTTTTTGCAGCAGCAGATTGAGCTCCTGTTGCAGGCTGCGGTCTTTGTACTTGGTGGGGATGGGGATGAAGAGTTGCGCCTTGTCGCCGTCGGGGAACCCCAGCAGGAAGTCGACCACATCGGATACCTGATGGCGTTTCACCTGTTCGCCCGAGATGGGCGAGTAGGTCTTGCCGATGCGCGCAAAGAGCAGGCGCAGGTAATCGTACACTTCGGTCAGGGTGCCGACCGTCGAGCGGGCATTGCGGGTGCTAACCTTTTGCTCGATGGCGATGGCCGGGCAGATCCCGCGAATGAAGTCCACTTCCGGCTTCTTCATGCGCATGAGGAACTGCCGGGCATAGGCCGACAGGCTCTCGACGTAGCGCCGCTGTCCTTCGGCGAAGAGGGTGTCCATGGTGACCGACGACTTGCCCGAGCCCGACACGCCGGTCACGACCACGAGCTGGTTCTTGGGAATGACCAGGCTGATGTTCTTCAAATTATTCGAGCGGGCCCCCTGAATATGGATGGATTCCCTCAATTCGGCCGCGTCGGTGCGCTCCAAGACCTCCGTTCCTTTCTTCGAACTCATGCGTGGGTGGGGTTGATCTGTTTAGGAAACAAGGGATCAAACTTATAGTTTTCCGGCGAGCTATGCCAGCATCGGTTCCGGATTTTCCCCGCCTGCCGGACACTGACGAAAATCACCTGTAGCCATGACGAAAGTCATTTTTCCCGGTAGAGGAGCGAACTATCTTGCCACTGAAAATGAAAGAGAGATTGCTTTGTAGTTTAATATGAAATAATTTTCATATTTCAGAGCGCAAGCAAGAATAAAAGATCTATCGAAATTATCGGGATACAAAGCTATAATGGGTGACATTGGATATTGCTCTATCCATTTACGGGTTAATCCGAAGAAGGATTAACCCTTTTTTTTGTCCGAATACGGGCACGCGCGACGAGTTCGGCGGAGCCATTTTCCTTCGGTATGCATTTTCCCGGAAGGGTTGGCAATCCATCAAGCTTTTTGAGGATTTCTCAAAATTTCATCCTTTTTTTTGTTTCTCTGCTAAAAAACCGCATTTCGCGTAAACGATTTGTTGGTGGGCGGCGAGCCTTTTCAGTATTAATTCCTATATTGAGACGTTCAACGGAACCAACCATTTACGTCAACAGAATGCTTTTTCTATGATTACCAGAGATTTAACGACCAAGACCGACGTGAAGAAGCGGTACGACAACGTGCTGGAAACCATTGGCAATACGCCCCTGATCTATCTGCACAAGGTTTCGGACGATCTGGGCACCAACGTTTGGGCGAAAGTAGAGTCTTTCAACCCGGGCCTCTCCGCCAAAGACCGCATCGCCCTGCACATGGTCGAACAGGCCGAGCGGGCCGGTCGGCTGAAGCCGGGAGGCACGCTGATCGAGGCGACCTCCGGGAATACCGGGTTCAGCCTGGCCATGATCGCGGCGATCAAGGGCTATAAGTGCGTGCTGACCGTGACGAGCAAGGTGTCGCAGGAAAAGATCAATCTGTTGAAGGCCATGGGGGCGGAAGTGGTGATCTGTCCGAAAGACGCCAAGCCCGATGCGCCGAATTCCTACTACAAGATGGCGGAAACGCTGAGTAAGGAAATCCCGAATTCGCTCTACGTCAACCAGAACTTCAATACCGAAAACCTCGAGGCCCATTATCTGACCACCGGCCCCGAGATCTGGGATCAGACCGAAGGCCAGATCACCCACCTCGTGGGGAGCACCGGTACCGGCGGCACCTTGTGCGGCACCGC
>JAGQXA010000523.1 GCA_020436865.1 Saprospiraceae bacterium
AAGCCCTTGATCACTCCCTGCCGCGCTTTTTCATAAAGCCCTTTCACATCGCGGTCTTCACAGACCTCCAAAGGGGCGTTGACGTAAATTTCCAAAAAATCTGCCGGGCCGATGATCTGCCGGGCAAAATCGCGGATGGCGCGGGTCGGACTGATAAAGCAGTTGATCGTGATGATCCCGCTGTCCAGGTACAGCTTGGCGATCTCCGCGATCCGCCGGATGTTCTCTTGCCGGTCTTCGATCGAAAAGCCCAGATTGCCGTTGATCCCGGAGCGAATATTATCGCCGTCCAGCACCTGTGCAAAGTATCCCTCATTGTAGAGGGTTCGCTCCAGGTGCTGGGCGATCGTGCTCTTCCCCGAGCCGGAAAGGCCGGTCAGCCAGATCACCTTGCTGCGTTGCCCGAGCCTGAGCTCGCGGTCGGCGCGCTGCAGAAGGCGGTCGAAGATCGGATGTATATGTCGTTCCAAAAAGCGGTCCTTTTGATGAAATGATCGTGCCGGAATTTTCGCCCTTTGCAAGGCTTCGCCGACGATAAGTCGCAGCTTATCGGTTGATAATCAATTAAATAAAACACCTTTGTCGATCTCAACCTGGGTGTTTTTCCCGAAATTTACGAAACAGTCATCTGCCCGGCTGCCCTTTGCAGGAGCACGCGATCGACGCTGATCCGTAGTGTATATCCAAGCCGGTCGAGGTCGACCAGCATGTGTTTCTTATCTTGTTGTTCCACCAATCTTCCCTGTAAGCCGGTGAGATTGCCGGCGATGATCTCGACCCGATCGCCGGCCTGCAACTGCGAGGGCTCGGCCGATACTTCGAGATTCTCCCCGAGGATCCTGCGCATAAGATCGATCTCTTCGTCGGGGATGGAAATGAGGTTGCGGGAAAATCGGACAAAATCGTGGACGTGCTCGGTTTCGAGCACCGTTACATACTCCTGGCTGGTGATCTTGACAAACACATAACAACTGATCAGCGGCAACTCGACCTTTCGCACCTTCCGGGTATAACGCCGGGTGAAGGTTTGCAGGGGCAGGTAGGCCTTAACCCCTTTGCGGGTCAGTTGCCGAAAAGCCATTTTTTCACTCTTGAACCGGGTGTAGACGGCGAACCAGCGACGCTCGGTTTCGTGTAAGTGATTCTCATATTTGCTCAGGTCGTTCATATGTTCAAACATCAGTGGTTTGGCTCTTCCCGGCCAAGATCGGCTTACAACCGCCAATAGGTCAAGCCGTTCGGTTTTTCCTGATAGATCCCTTTCAGGTCCATGAGGATCGGGTCCGACTTTGTGATCGATTGAAAGTAGCCGGCATCGTACTGCTTGTATTCATCGTGATTGACCGCGATCACCACCGCATCGTAATCGTTCGAGATCTGATCGACCAGCGTTAACTTGTACTCGTGCGCCACCTCATTGGGCGACGCATGCGGGTCGGTCAGGTGTACATTCACCGAGTATCCCATCAGCTCGCGGACCAGATCGACGACCTTCGAGTTGCGAATATCGGATACGTTTTCCTTAAAGGTCACTCCCATGACCAACACCTTGGTGTTCTGTGGACCCTTGCCACGCTGGATCAGCATCTGCACCAGGCGTTTGGCGATAAAGGCCGGCATGCTGTCGTTGATGCGGCGACCACTGAGGATCACCTGCGGGTCGTAGCCGAGTTGTTTTGACTTATGCAGCAAATAGTACGGGTCGACACTAATGCAGTGACCGCCCACCAGGCCGGGATAGAACTTCAGGAAATTCCATTTGGTGCCGGCCGCCTCGATCACCTCCTGCGTGTCGATCCCCATCTTGTCAAAGATGATCGACAGTTCGTTCATGAAGGAGATGTTGAGATCACGCTGCGTGTTCTCGATGACCTTGGCCGCTTCCGCCACCTTGATGGAAGGCGCTTCGTAAATGCCGGCCTTGATGATGGCTCCGTAGATGGCGGCGATCTCGCGGAGCGACTCTTCATCGCAACCGGAGACGATCTTCAGGATCTTATCGATGGTTCGTTCCTTGTCGCCTGGATTGATCCGCTCGGGCGAATAGCCGATCTTGAAATCCTCGTTTACCTTCAAACGGGAGAGGTTTTCCAGGATCGGCAGACAATCTTCTTCGGTACAGCCGGGATAGACCGTCGATTCATAGATCACGTAGTCGCCCTTCTTCAGATATTTTCCGATCGTTTTGGAAGCCTGGTAAATGGGCTCCAGATTGGGCACCTTGTGTTCATCGACGGGGGTAGGCACGGCCACGATGTAGAAATGGGCGTCTTTCAGAATGTCCGGTTCGCTGGAGAACTGGATATCTACCCCCTCAAATGCCGATCCCGGCAATTCGTTCGAAGG
>JAGQXA010000075.1 GCA_020436865.1 Saprospiraceae bacterium
CTGGGCGAACCTTCAACCTTGTGGGCCCTCGGTAATCACGATGTCAGCCACCGCCCACTGATCGGCCAGTTTACCGGCCGGCCGGCCTTTTACGCCTGGACCGAAAGATCCGTCACCTTTCTCGTGCTCGATACTCAAGCCGACGCCAGCCAGATCATCAGTGATCAACTGGCTTTCTTACAGACCGTGACCGATACGATCAGCGAGTCAAAACAGTTGATCGTGTTGACCCATAAGTTGATCTGGATGTATGGCAACAGCGATCTGGAGGACCAGATCGATCAAGTAGCCAATGGCGAATTGGGCAGCTGCGACTATTGCACTAATCCCAACAACTTCTACGCCGATGTATACCCGCGCCTGCTGGAAGTGAGGAATCGCGGGATCGGGGTCTATTGCATCGCAGGAGATATCGGATTTAGGACATCCTCGTTCGAATACCTCACCCCCGACGGCATCCACTTCCTGGCGTCGGGCATCGATGTGAACAAGGAAGACAACCTCGTACTCCTGCTCGAGCTCGACGATAGTGCCGGACTGCTCGATTGGCAATTCAAGCCGTTGCAGGACCTCTAGGTTTTCCTGCAACTACCTGACAATTTCCTTTTTACCCTGGGAATCCATTAAGCAATTGCTTAATTTATGCGGCAATTTTAACCCCCCATTTGATAGTATGACCCTCGCAGGAAACCAGCCTTACTTTTTCCCTTATCTCGGATACTTTAGCCTGATCCACGCTACCGACAAGTGGGTGGTCGGCGATCCGGTTCACTTCATCCGCAAGGGATGGATCCATCGCAACCGCATTCTAAAACCTTCGCTCGACGATTGGCAGTACATTCTGGTACCGGTCAAGAAGCACGATCAAACGACGGCCATCAAGGACGTCCTGGTCTCCGATCATGAAAACTGGCGGGAGAAGATATGCGCCCAACTGGCGCATTACCAGAAGGTCGCTCCCTTCTACCAGGAAACGATCGGATTGGTGGAAGACTGCTTCAGCTGCGAGATCGACCACCTGTCCCCCTTGATCGTGCATTTTCTGAAAAAGACCTGCGACTATCTGGAGATCGACTTCGATTATGTCTATTTCTCCGAGATGGGATTCGAACTCTCCGATTTCAAAGCGCCGAGCGACTGGGCGATCAACACGACCAAGTATTTCGACGCCAAAACGTATATCAATTTACCCGGTGGGCGAGCGATCTATGACCCGGCCGATTTCAATAGGCACGGGATACAGCTACTGTTCCTGGAACCCGATCTGCACGCCTACGATCAAAAGAACAAAGAGTTCCTTCCCGGATTGTCCATCCTGGATGTGCTGATGTTCAACTCGCGGGAGAAAGTACAGGAAATGGTAAGGAGCTACCGGCTCGTGCCTTGAGAGAGAAGGCTATGGCAACTGTCGTCGCCGCAAGGTCAAGGTGGCGATGATGTTCTCGGGCGCCCAGCTATGGGCGTAGGTGACCTCCAGTGTTTCTTCCGAGTGGTAGCGCACATACACCCAGTCGTGCTGCGAGCAACGCCCCACGGTCTTGGTGATGACTTCCCGGAAAATCCAGGTTTTCCCCTCTACCCGTTGCAGTTCCCACTGCCCGCTGCATTCCAGACTCGGATAATCGACGGCCGGAACGGCATCGTCGCGATACAGCGTCATCCAGGTGAGCCACTCAGTGTTGGTGTTGCTTTGCTGGCCAATGCCGTCCCATTCACCATATAGCCAGGCGGGTAGGGACTGAGTAAAAATAGGGGCTGAAAATAATAGGAGGAGGAGGGTCAAGTGTCGCTTCATATCCCTCGAACGCCGCCGGTTCCGCACATATTGCCCGGCCCCAATCCCCGAACAAACCAATAAACCAATCCCCCAATAAACCAATAAACCAATCCCCCAATAAACCAACGATCGTCACACCCGGATCCGCTCGTACAATTCCTGGCCGGTGGTCGCATCCTTCCCATAGATGTCGACGTATTGCACTTTGGGCAGCAGGCCCGACTCGTCGGCATACACGTAGATGTGGGTCAGCTCTGCCTGCCGGCCTGCGATCTGCATCAGGGCGCGATAGCGGCCTTTCTGCTTTTTCACTTCGATCTTTCGGTCGGGATAGGCGATCAGTTCCACCTCAAAAACACCGTCTCCCTGATGCTCGGAGCTATACCCATAGGCCATTTTGCGCTCGATCCACTTCAAGCCGGCCGGCTTGCCGTCGAGGGCATAGCGAATGTAGTATACATCGAGCGGCTCGCGGGTGTCGACCTGGCCGTTCGAGGAGAATTTGAGGTCGTAAACGACGGTATTTTCATTGAGGTTGCGCTGCAGGTAAAACAGCCGATTGGCCGTTTTCGGCGGTACCGGATAATCGGTCGGCAACCCCTGGGCCCGATCGGCATACTGCGCCATACCCAGGTAGGGTGCGAAGAGCAAAAGGAAGCACAGGTACTTTTTCATGGTCGGTGGATCAGTGACGAAGACCAATAAACACAATCCGGCCCGGCAAAAAGTTCACCTCAGGCCCAGCCGATGTAGACCAACTCCGTAATGATGGCCAGGTTTTTAGCAAAATTCATACTCTCCAGCAGTCGATCGTACTTGTCTTTTTCTTCCCAAAACCGGTGCATGGTAAACGTGGCGACCACCATAAAGAGTAGCAAGGCGAGAATGCCATAGATCCGAAGCATCGGCGCCATCAGGGCCGCCCCGCCGAAAATGAGCCCGATACCACTGAGCAGGACCATCTGTTTTGGGGAAAAGAGCCCACGCTTGCGGGCATATTCTTCGAGGACCTGGCCATTGAAAAGGTGGTTCAACCCATTCAGCATAAAAAAGATGCCCAACAGGGCGATCAGGATGGTCTTAATGATCATGGATGTAAAGCTTAGATAGGTTAGAGTTCTAGAAATCCGGGCAGCAGACTAATATCGGGCAACTCTGCATAGTCGTGCCCGTCGATACGATGCTGTTCGAGCTGTTCGTGTTGCCAGGTGGTGTGAAAGGGAATATGCACCGCACGGCCGCCGAGCCGGCAGATCGGCAGAATATCGGACTTCAACGAATTGCCCACCATGAGAAAAGTACTCATATCGACTCCGTTGCGCTGGAGTACCTCCTGATAAGTGGGTTCGTCTTTTTCGCTGACCACCTCGATCCGCTGGAACAGATCGGCAATGCCCGAGCGAGCAAGTTTGCTTTCCTGGTCAAACAGGTCGCCCTTAGTGATGACCATCAACTCGTACCGACCCTGCAACCCTTCGATCGTTTCGCGCACACCGGGCAGCAATTCGACCGGATGCTCGAGCATCTCCTTGCCCATCTCGATGACCTGGGCGATCTCCGTAGCGGTCATCTTGCCCCGGCTGATCTCGATACCCGTTTCTATCATCGAGAGGGTAAAACCCTTGATGCCGTAACCGAACAGGCGCAAATTGCGCAACTCGGTCTGGTACAAGATATCTTCCAGGTCTTTTCCGTCGGGATGCAAATAGGGGCCTACGATCGCCTTGAACTTCTCCTGCGTTTCAGTAAAAATGGGCTCGTTGACCCACAGGGTATCGTCGGCATCGAAGGCGATCACTTTGAAAGGGGACATCGGACAGCTTTTTTGGTAAGTCTAAGAGTACGTATCAGATCGCGGCCTGCCACAAGATCTCGACCGGATGCAGAACCTGCTTGCCCGTTGCATCCAGGATCTGATGCCGGCAACTCGTACCCGGCGCAGCGATCAGGGTAGAAGGGGCGGCCTGCCGAACGGCCGGCATCAATACCAGTTCCGCGATCTGTTGACTGAGTTCGAAATGTTCCTTCTCGTAGCCGAACGAACCAGCCATGCCGCAACAACCGGAAGGAACGACCTCCACGTGGTAGTTGGCCGGAATGGAAAGCGCCCCCACAGAATAATCGACCGACGACAACGCCTTCTGATGGCAATGCCCGTGCAACAGGATTTGTTGCGGATGCTCGGAAAACTGTCCGGAGCCGATCTTCCCACGATCCCTCTCCCGACAAAGGAACTCCTCGATCGTAAAAGACCGCTCTGCAAGGCGGCGGGCCGTTTCGAGCATCGATTGCGGCACCAACCGCAAATACTCGTCGCGAAAGCCCAGAATGGCCGAAGGTTCGACCGCCACTAGAGGGACTTCCTCCGTCACGAGTCTTCCCAGCATTTCGACGTTGCGGACCGCCAATCGCCTTGCCCGATGAAGCAATCCTTTCGATATGGCGGCCCTGCCGCTCTCCCGGTGCCTGGGCAGGATCACTTCGTACCCCAGGCGGTGAAGTAGGCGCACCGCCTTGATCCCGACCAGCGTATCGTTGAAGTTGGTGAATTCGTCGGCAAAGAAGTAAACGCGGCCCATTTCCGGCCGCAGGTTGCGGCGCAATTTTCGCCGGTTCCACCACATCCACCGGCGTAAGGTCGTGGCATGCAGTTTTGGCAAGGACCGCTCTTCAGCTACTCCTAATTCCTTCTTCAACCAGCCCGATACGCGCGGTTGCATAAGCAACCAATTCGTCAGCGAAGGCGCCCACGAACCGAGGGCATTCAATCTGGAGATCTGCCCAAACACCCGCGAACGCAACGGTACCCCTTCCGTCTTCTGCCGTTGATGGAGATACTCCGCCTTCAATCCAGCCATGTCGACATTCGACGGACATTCGGCCGTACATCCCTTGCAACTCAAACAGAGGTCCATCGCCTCGGCCAGATCGGGATGGGCAAAGGGGTTGGTCTCCGCACGGTGGCGGGTCAATATTTCCCGCAAGGCATTGGCGCGGCCCCGGGTGCTGTCCTTTTCTTCCCGGGTGGCCTGGTAGCTCGGGCACATCGTGCCGCCCGC
>JAGQXA010000524.1 GCA_020436865.1 Saprospiraceae bacterium
CGGCGTGTTTTTCATTGACATAGAGGCCCCAGGGCAAGGCTTCTTCGCTCCCCTGCCGCCGCTGCAATCCGCGGTATTCGACCACGGCCGGGGCCTGTGCGTCCTTATATTTGGTTCGTAAGGAGGCTACTGCAAACTCGAAGGCACTCTTGATCGGGCGCTTCACCGCCAGTGCCTGGTAGAACCAGCCGGAGAAGTCTTTAGCCCGCTCGTCGTTGATCGGCACGGAGGTGGCGATGACGGCCTTCACACCCAGGGCCATCAGGCGGTCCACCTGGGCCAGGGTCGAGCAGCCGTTGAGAAAAACCAGTTGTAAATTTTGCTGCTGACCGAAGAGTTCGGCCAACCCTTTGGCCTGGGCTTCTCCCTCTTCGAGATGAAGCCCGCTGCCCCCGGCGTGCCCTCCGTAGTGGAACACGGCCAGCCGCCCGTCGAAACGGTTAAAGCTGGTGATGAGGTCTTGCACATTGGTGCTCTCTTCCCGATAGATCTCGATTGCCTGCTTGTCGTGGAGCCCGCTCAGGATATCCATGAGCTGTCGGCTTTCCCCTTTGAGGAGTGAAAGATGGGCATCCTGGTCATTGGCAAAGGCCAGGTAAACGATAGGGTTCGGCATAGCTTGCGGGGTTTGCAGGATTCTAAAGATACCAATTTACCGGGAGGAACCAACACCAAGTTCCTTCCCGTATGCCGAATCATTGGAACGGACAGCCCCCTTTTCAACCTTTTCCACCTCTGCCACCTTTGTCACCCTTCTTTTCCTACCACTTCCCCTCCATCACCGGCTCGTAGAGATTATCCTGGGTGCGCATCATGACCAGCAGGTTCAGGCCTTTCTTCGGAGTGACGATCCCGGCGTAGCCGTTCTCGGTCTTTTCGAAGCCGAAGAGCAGGGCGTCCTCGCCCTGGATCACGGCGATATCTTCGGGGTCGACCGGGTAGCGGGTGCGTACGAACACCTGCACTTGCTTCTTGTCGTTGGGAACCGGGTGATAGCTGACTTCCTCGATGCCGAGTTGCCAGTAGAGCGGATAGTAGTAGGGCTGCGCGGCAAAGGCTTCCGGGCTGATCGGAACGGGTAGCAGCTGATCGGCCGGATCTTCCGGGTAGTGGTCGGCGGCAAAATCGGCCGGCGGCATCATGAAATGGTACTCGGTAAAGGCTTTGGTGAACTGGCTGACATCGTCGTTGACATAGCCGGCCGCCCAAGTCACGTCGACCAGATACCACTGATCATCGATGCGAAAACTATTCCAGGTGTGGTTCGTACCCTCCGGCAAACGCCCCATATCGGCGGCCGAAAAGCGGGCGAAGCCGGCGATATGGCGCGCCTCCACGCCCGCATAGCGACACATTTTTTCGAAGAGCCGGCTGTAGTCTTCGCATACGCCACGGCCCCGCTTGAGCGTCTGACTGAGATTTTTGTCGATAAAAGCCTGATATTGCTGCTGATATTCCTCTTCCGTGGTGTAGGTATAAGTGGCGACCGGCCGGTTCCAGTACTTCTTGCAATCGTACGCAATATGCTCGGTCAGCCAAACGAAGATGGCACGTACCTTTTCCAGATCGGTTTGGCAGGGCGTGAGGAGGACCTGCTTGGTGAAAACCTCCAGCGAATCGTACTGGCGCAGCTGCACCGAGCGGGCGTGCTCATCGATGCGGGAGAAATCGCCCCCCTTTGGAGACTGCGCCGCCGACAGGAAGGGAAGGGTCAGAAAAGCCAGCAGACCGGACAGAAAAAGGCGTTTATTCATCTCAGTGATTTTGGAGTGCGCTCCGTTTGAGCATTCAAATGTAAAAAATTTTTATCCGTTAACGACAGTCTGGCGACGTCCAATATGGCCGCCACGCCATTTTGGCCCAAAGCGTCCGCCAATTGACTGACAGCCTCCACCTGCATGCAACTGACCATCGAACCTACCGACGACCCCGACATTCCGGCCCGCCTAAACGAGGTGGTGCACCGGCTCCACTACAAATCACACCCGGAGGTCTTCCAGCCCTACGACTACGAGGCCTTCCGGCCGTGGTTCGTCGTGCAACTGGCCAAACCCACCACCACCTGCCTGGCGGCTTTCCTCGACGACGAGCCGGTCGGCTACGCGCTCCTCTTCCTGCGTGAACCCTCCTCGCCCTTCCTGCAACCGTCGTACCGCAGCGTCCAACTCGATCAACTGGCCGTGCTTCCCGAATACCAGGGTCGCGGCATCGGCGGCCTGCTCCTCGACCGCGTCGAGCAGTTCTGCCGGGAGAAAAACGTCGATCGCCTCCAACTAAGCGTGTGGATCACCAACTTTTCTGCGCGGGAATTTTACCGGAAACGGGGGTTCGAACCGTATTTGGAGCATTGGGAAAGGAAGTTGAAAAGGTAACAAAGGTTTAAAAGGTTAAAAGGGCGAAAGGGCCGTTGGCCAGGATATCAAAAAGAGATCCGAAGGATCTCCAGGACCTCGTAGAGGTCCCCCATCTCTAGCGCCCCAAACGTCGCCATTTTGGCATACCGCACACCCTTTAGTCTGCCGCCGGCATCCTATCTTAGCTTCGCAGTTTTTCGTCATCAAAATCAACGTCCCATGAACCGTTTGGTTTACTCGTTCCTGCTCCTGCTTTTTTCTCCGTTCCTCTTTTCTCAACCCCAGTTTGCCGGGCCCGTACCGATCATCCTTTCGGGGGTAGATATTCCCCGCAGCGCGTCGGTGGGCGACATCGACGGCGACGGCGATCCGGATGTGGTCATGGGCGCCCAGGGGAACGACAAAGTAGCCTGGTGGGAGAACGACGGCACGGGGCAGTTCGACCTCCAGCACGTGATCAGCCTGGAAGCCGACGGAGCGCAGTCGGTCTTCGCGATCGACCTCGACGGCGATCTCGATCTCGATGTACTTTCCGCTTCGCGGCTCGACAGCAAGGTGGCCTGGTATGAAAACCTGGGCGGCGGCGAATTCGGTCCGCAACAGCTCATTTCCACCAATGCCTACTCCGCCTTTTCGGTCTATGCGGCCGACCTCGACGGCGACCTCGATCCCGACGTCATCTCCGCCTCGGCCGACGACGACAAGATCGCCTGGTACGAAAACCTGGGCGGCGGCAATTTCGGGCCGCAGCAGATCATTTCCAACAACGCCAACTATGCCGAGTATGTGACGGCAGCCGACATGGACGGCGATCTCGACCTCGACGTGCTCTCGGCTTCGCGGCTCGACGATAAGATCGCCTGGTATCCCAACGACGGCAGCGGCAACTTCGGAACGCCCGTCAACGTCACCACCCAGGCCGACGAGGTACACGCAGCCTATGTGGCCGACCTCGACGGCGACAACGACCTCGACGTGCTCTCCGCGGGCGACGGGGGCGATCTCGTAGCCTGGTATCGCAACAACGGCGCCGGCAGCTTCGGGCCGCAGCAGGTACTTTCCAATACGCAAGACGGCGCCCGCTCGGTCACGGCGGTCGATCTCGACGGCGACGAAGACCTCGACGTGCTGGCCCTCTCCTCCTTCGACGGCAAGCTGGCCTGGTACGAAAACCTCGGTAGCGGCAATTTCGGGCCGCAGCAGATCATCACCGAGCAGGTCGGCAACGGCTCGTTCGTCACGGCCGCCGATCTCGACGGCGACGAAACGCCCGACCCCATCGCCCTGTTTACCGGGAACAACCGCACGGCCTACTTCCCCAATAACGGCGACGGCAGCTTCGAAGCGCCGGTCATTATCTCCAAGCAGATCGACCGGCCCGAGGCAGTTTTTGCGGCCGACCTCGACGGCGACGGCTTTCTCGATATGCTCACGGCCGCCACTTTCGACGGCAAACTCGTCTGGAGCCGAAACACCGGCAACGGCAACTTCGCTCCGCTTACCACCCTAACCGATCAGTTTTTCGGCGCCACCAGCGTCTATGCGGCCGACCTCGACCTCGACGGCGATCCCGACGTCGTGGGTACGGCTTCCGGCTCGAGCGGCCTCTCCTGGGCGGAAAACCTGGGCGGCGGCAGCTTCGGTCCGGTGCAAACCATCGACAATTTTCTGAGCGGCGCCATCGACGTCATCGCCGCCGACCTCGACGACGACGAGGACTTCGATCTGGTCTGTGCGGCCAATACAGGCGACCTGATCAACTGGTATGAGAATCTGGGTGGCGGCATTTTCGGTCCGCCGCAATTGGTGTCTGCCAACGTCGACGGGGTCAATTCGGTGTTTGCGGCCGACCTCGACGGCGACCTCGACCTCGACCTGCTTTCCGCTTCGCAAAACGACGACCGCGTCGCCTGGTACGAAAACCTGGGCGGCGGTAGCTTCGGCCCCCAGCAAACCCTGCCGAGCTTCCCCGATGGCGCCAGCTACGTGTACGCGATCGATCTCGACGGCGACAAGGATAAGGATGTGCTCGCGGCGGCCTGGGTCGGCGACAAGATCTACCGCTTCGAGAACGACGGCATGGGTAATTTCTCGCCGGCGGTGGCCTTCACCGGCACCCTCAACGGCGCCCTGACAGTGGTCGGCGCCGACCTTGACGGCGACACCGACAACGACGTGGTGGCCGCTTCTTACTGGGACAGCCGCCTCGTCTGGTACGAGAATCTGGGCGACGGCTCCTTTTCCAACCAGAAGATACTGACCCTGGAGGCGGCCGGCACTAATTACGCCCGCACCGCCGATCTGGACAACGACGGCGATCAGGACGTCTATTTCTCCTCGATCGACGACGATGCCGTGCGTTGGATGGTCAACCTCTCCAACCACTCCACCATTGCGGGTACGATGTACTGGGACGTCAACGAGAACGGCGAACTCGACGATCTCGAGCCAGGCTTGCAAAGTCTGGGCGTCGACCTGGAGCCCAACGCCCTGCAGTCGTTCTCCGACGCCGTAGGGGAGTACAACTACTATGTGCTCAACGGCGACTACGAGCTCACCTATGTGCCCGACACCTGCTGGACACTTACTTCCGACCCCGCCACCTACCTGATCGAACTCGACAACAGCGTATCGATCGACCACCACTTCGGCTTCAAACCGGCATCGGAATACCGGGCCGTCACGCCGGAGATCGTATCGGCCCGCCCACGCTGTGCGTCGAACGTGCCGTTTTGGGTGACGATCAAGAACACCGGCTGCAATTTCACGGAAGGCTGGTTCTACCTGCTGCCCGACTCGTTGGTCAGCTTCGTATCGGCTGTGCCGGCTCCCGACTCCATCGCCACCGATACGCTTTGGTGGCAATTTCCTTCGCTCGAACCTACGCTTTCCTACCCGATCGAGCTGATCTTCACCATCGCCGATGCCGATCATGTCGGCGACAGCATTCGGCTGCAGGGACAAGCGTATTTTCAAGGGGAATCAGGTGACCTGGAGGCCGGCCTCCTCTCTACCTACACCGATGAGATCCGCTGCTCGTACGACCCCAACGACAAGCTCGTGCAGCCGGGGGTCGGGCCGGAAAACTTTACCCGCTTCGGCGAACAGCTCCGCTACACCATCCGCTTCCAGAATACCGGCAACGATACCGCCTATACCGTGATCGTGCGCGACACCCTCGACCCGCTGCTCGATTGGAGCACCTTCCGGCCATTCGGCGCGAGCCATCCCCACGAGGTCTTGCTAGACCTGAACAGCGGGCTGGTGGAGTTTTCCTTCAAAGACATCTATCTCGTCGACAGCACCACCAATGAGCCGGCCAGCCACGGATTTGTGAGTTTCACGATCTATCCGCTCGAAGGCCTTCCGGAAAACACCGTCATCGCCAATTTCGCCGACATCTATTTCGACCAGAATCCGCCGATCCGGACGAACACCACGATCAATACCTTGGTGTCGGAAATTCCGACTGCGACCACGGAGGTCAATCCGAAGGCCCCCTTCCGCGTCGACGCCTTTCCGAACCCGTCCAGGGCCGGCTTCCTGCTGAAGATATCGACGGAACGACCCGAACCGGCCGAGCTGCGGCTGCTCGATGTCAACGGACGCCTTCTCTATCGACAACACCTGGAACTCTCGTCCGGAGAGCAGGTCCTCCCCCTGCCGGGATCGGCCTTCGAAGGGCCCGGGATCTACGTCTACTCGGTATCCACGGCACGCGGACTGGTCAGCGGAAAAGTCGTAAGGCAGTAAAAATTCTCTACCTTCCGACCGCTTGGAGCGGTCGGAAGGCTATTCCCGAAGTTCCTTGAAAATAGCGATCGGACCGCTTGCCGCGGTCCGATCGCTATAGAACTTTGTGGCAAAAAGAATGTCTGTCAGACCTGAATGCTGGATTCGAGCTGTACCTGCCAACTATATCTGTACCTGCCAACGGTATCTGTACCTGCCAACTGTATCTGTATCTGCCAACGGTATCTGTACCTGCCAACGGTATCTGTACCTGCCAACTGTATCTGTATCTGCCAACGGTATCTGTACCTGC
>JAGQXA010000525.1 GCA_020436865.1 Saprospiraceae bacterium
CGAAACCGTACAGTACCCCGTCACCGGCGTGCTGAACGCGCCCGGCCTGGAAGTCGCCGAAGCGCGTGATATCAACCCGCTCGACGTCGACTACCTGCCCTACCTCGACAGCCTGGAAACGGAACTCAACGTGATCGGGCAGGATTGGAAGTACTTCGACCTGACAAACTTTGTCTGGGTGATCGACCTGACCCGGGCCTATTTTATCAAGTTGCCCGACGAGCACCTCTGGCAGGTTTTCTTCCTCGATTTCGAAGGTTCGGGCACCGGAGTGACCTTGCTCGGGAAAACAGACCTGGGCAGCCTCTCCTCGATCGACGATCCGGAAAGCAATTTCTCTTCCGCCGGCCTATTCCCGAATCCGGCTCAGGGGCAATTCACGGTTTCCTTTTCGCTGAAAAACCGGCAGGAACGACTACCGCTGACGCTCCTCGACCAGTTGGGACGGATCGTCTGGCGGACCGAGATCGTAGGGCAGAGCGGACTGAACGTTTTGCAGGTACCCATAGGGAACTTGCCCACGGGCCTTTACCGCCTCGTGCTCGGACAAGGCCGCGATCGCTGGGCGAGCCCGGTGGTGGTAGAATAGAAAAAGTAAATGCCTCATTCTTCCTCCTCCACGCCCAGCAATTCAACCAGCAGTTCGGCATCCGGATGGGTGATGCCGAACTGCTCTTCGAAATAGACGAGGTCGCCTTGCACGGCCTCCTGATAATTCGCTGCCCACTCGATCTGCGGGGTCGGACGATCGAGGTTGGTCCGCACCAGATCGGCGGCCGCTTTGACACGGCCGTCGTACAAGTTGGCCAGGGTCAGCAAGACCAGCAATTGGTCGGTTTCCGCATAGATCAGGCCTTGTCGGGCAGCCGCTACGGCCTCCCCGAAACGACGGTGCACGAGCAACTGTTCTCCCTTTTCCTTATACAATACGGCCAACTGCTGTAGCAGAGATTCGTCCTGCGCCAGACGCTTGTCCAGTTCGATCGCCTTTTGGGAATAGGCGGCCGCCTGATCGAAGTAAGCCAGTTTTTCCGAAAGGTCGAAGCGGTTCTCCCGGGCCAGTCCGATGCAATAGTCGGCTTCCTTGAGGTATTGCGCCGGATCGTCGCCGGCCAGCGCCTCCAGATAGATCGACGGCAGGTTCTCTTCGGTCAGGCTGAAGGGGATCTGCGTGAGGGGCGCCATTTCCGGCGCCTGCAGGAAGGGTTCGATCCGCACCCGTTCGCCGAGTGCGCCGATCAGTTCGCCCCCGGGCGTCCAGATGCGGCCGATATTGTCGTGCGAGCCGCTAACGAGCAGGTCGGAGCGGCCGGCCCAGGCCACCGTATACAAGCTATTGGGATGTGGGATGCTGTGGAGCAGCTGACCGCTGAGGTCCCAGATCTTGAGCGTCTGGTCCCAACTTGCCGTGGCCAGGCGGTTGTTGCCGGCATCGACCGACAGCCAATAGACCACATCGGTATGGCCGCGATAAACCTGCTTAAGCGTTCCGTCGGGCAGCCATTCCTTGACCGGAAATTCCCGGGCCGCCGTAAAGATGGAGGCGCCCTGCGGGCCATAGAAGGCCTTGTAGATCTGTGCGCCGGTATCGTGCGAGAAGCTGTCGAGCCGGTTCCCCTCCCAGTCCCATATCTGCACTACGGGTCCGTGCGAAGACAAGAACTGTGTTCCGTCGGGATGGATGTCGACCGAGAACACCGATTTACCCGACGGATTCGCCAGCCAGGCTGCCTGGAGTTGCCCGTCGTGGTCCCAGACCCTCACCATGCCGTCGGCGGCGGCCGTGACGATCCGTTCACGGCCGGCTGTGGCCCGCGCCCCGCGTACCGGAACGGGGTGGTCGAGTAGCAGCAGTTGGTCGCCCTGATAGTTCCAGACCCGGCAAGTACCGTCGTTGCTGGCCGTCACGACCTCTTCCGTTTCGGGGATGAAAAAACTGGTCTGCACCCGGTCTCGATGGCCCTGCAGGTCAGCCACCCAATGTCCGTCGAGCGTCCAGAGCTTCGCCCGGTAGTCTTTGCTTCCGGTCAGAATGAAGCGATCGTCGGGATGGATGTCGACACAGTAAATGAAATCGGTATGGCGTCGCCGCTGCAGATCGAGGTTGAAGGCAACGTCCCAACTCTTGACGGTAAAGTCGTAGCCACCGGTAAGGATGGTCGCGCCGTCGGGGGAAATCTCCACGAAGCCCAGGGCTTTCTTATGGCCGGTCAGGGTCAGCATTTCTTCGCCGGCCAGCGTCCAGACTTTGGCCTGGCCATCTTCGGAGGCGGTGATGAGCAAGGGCTCCGACGGAAAGAAAGCGAGGTCGACGACCTCTCCGCGATGGCCGCCCAGGGATTGCAGTTTGCGGCCATCGAAATCGCGGATCTCGGCCGTGCCGTTGTTGCAGGCCAACAAAAGGTATCGATTGTCGGGAGAAATGGCCCCTGCCTCAAAGAGCTGGCCGGGCTCTTCGATGCGGCGTACCAGGCGACCGTCGGTTTGCCATAGCCCGGCGACACCCTCTCGGCCGGTCGTCAGGATGTACCGGCCGTCGGCCGACACCACTACATCGGTCAGCCCTTCGCTGCCGGTTAGCAGGCGCCGGACTTCCGTGCCTTCCAGGGTCCAGACGATGGCCGTGCCTTCGCGGC
>JAGQXA010000076.1 GCA_020436865.1 Saprospiraceae bacterium
CAGCAGCGGCGACATCAGCTGAGAACGATATCCCATGCTGAAATTGATCACGTCGACCTCGCTTTCGATCGCGTAGTGGAGTCCGCATAGTACATTAAAGAGCGTACCGCCGGTGCTGCCGGGGATGGTCTTCAGGTCGAGGATGTCCACATGAACTCCCTCCGGCAGGTTGGAGGCGATGATCCCGGCTTCATGGGTACCGTGTCCGGCATCATCGACAAATTCGAAGGCATCGGACACAAAATCGAAGCCCGCAAAGTTATCTTGCGACTGGCAGAGTCTACTGGTCTCATTGCTGGTGTATCGAAACCGGGCCAGTGGAGATTCTTCGTCGTTCACACCGGTATCGATCAGGGCCACCACGGCCCGGTGGGTCTTGACCGGTGGCCGGAGGATGTTGCAGGAACGTCCTTGTTCTTTGGAGGTATACCCCCGGTTACCCACGAAGAAGTTGAGCCCGGTTTCGTCGGCGCCGACCCCGCTTTTTTCGCCGGTGCCGCCACTGTTCGGATCGAAGATCCCCTCGCCCTCCAGTCCGTAGAGCAACAGGCGCGGGTTGTCGCCCCGGTCGCATTCGCAAGTATCCAGGCGCGGCAATCCCAATTCGACCTCGTAGTAGTGGAGGATCTCTTCCACCTGTTCGGGAGTGGCGTCATCGTCGATCCGCACGATGATGGACGTGGGATCGAACTCATTGACATCGGCGGGGACCACTTTGAGCTCCATGGAACAACGCCACGTCAGGTCCGGGTAGCTGGGGTGCGTAGCTTCCAACTCATAGGTTCCGAGGTCGCCCGCATCCACGGCGGCGATCGAAAGATCTACCGAAGTAGCACCAGCGATCGGAGCCCCTTCAAAGAACCATTGGAATTGAGTTTGCGCATCCTCGACGGCAACCGGGTACAGTTTCGTCAACGTGGCGCTCTCTCCAAGCTTGGCAAACATTTCGCGACCCGGCATGCAGTTCTGCGGAGCATAGACGAATTGGGTTGCCGAGATGTTGGCTCCGATAAAATCTTCGAAGGTTAAGAAATTCTCACTCACATCGACCAGATCCAGAGTTATCGCCGGAAAGTTGGGCAATGACTGTAACCCATTGTTCGAGCAGGTAAAGGTATCGAGGCTGGTTAGGGGTTGAATAGCCGGCAGGCGGCGCAAGGTATTGCCGTCGAGCCGTACGACCTGCACCTGTAGAGCCTGGTTCAGATTATCGATCTGGGCGAGCCGGTTGTTGCGGACATCCAGGCGTTGCAGAAGCGGAAACTGCCCGATCGACGGCAGGTTCGTCAGAACGTTATCGTTGGCCATCAGATTTCGCAAAGCCACAAAATTTCCGGTCATCGGCAGGGTGGCGATGGAATTGGAGTCACACTGCAGGGTGAACAGGCTGCTTGCATAATTGCTCAGATCCGGTAGTTGTGCGAGACTGTTGTTGCCACACAGAAGTTCGGTCAGGAGCGCTCCCGGCGGCAAGGCAGGGATCAAGCTGATGCTGTTGTGCGAGCAATCCAGGTGATAGAGCCCTCCCAGGCCCGATACGTTCGGCAAGGTGTTCAGGTTGTTATAGGACACGTCCAGGAAGCCCAGCGAAGGTAAGCCCGTCAGGTCCATCAAGGAAGCGATCCCGTTATGTTCGAGTTTGAGCACCATGAGTTGCGGCAGGTTCAGCGGTCCGGCGAGCCCGGTGATGTTTTCTCCATGCGACAGGACGAGCCAAGTCAACTCCGTGATGTTGTTGATCGCCAAAGGGATCGTCCCGGAAAGCGTAGCATTGCCCAGGATCGTATCGGAAATAGACACTCCCGTGGCTCGCAGGCCGTCAGCATCCAACGTAAAAGTGACGACGGAGGGCCAGTCGGTGGTCTCCGGGCCGTTCGGCCAAACAAAACCAGGCCCGCTGACCGGCAAGGCATTGGCTAGAGCATGAAGGCCGAGGGAATCGTCGGGATGAAGTGGGGACTGTCCGCTGGAAGTGATCGGCGCGGAGAAGATCATGCTCACCAACAGCACGACCCAAAAGCTGGAATTTCTCATTTTGTGCGGTATTAGGGTTTGTACAATTTAGCGCCATCGCCCGGAACTGC
>JAGQXA010000526.1 GCA_020436865.1 Saprospiraceae bacterium
GCCGGCCAGCTGCGCGGCCTGGGCGCGGGTGGTGTAGTTGAACAAGCCGGCCGCCTGCAGGCCCGCGGTGTGGCCGCCGTTGACGTTAAACAAGCCGGCCAGTTGCGAGCCTTTCACATTACCGGCCACGACATTCCCCAGTCCGGCCAACTGCGTGCCCCGCACATCGCCGGTGATGGTGTTGAACAGGCCGCCCACCTCCAGTCCGTCGACCCCTCCGTTGGTACCCATGAAGAGGTTGAACGAAAAGTGGTTGGTCGTTTGGGCGCTGCGCGTGAAGTTGGTGCCCAGGAAAGGCAGTATCGACACCTGGGCTACGCTGACGTCGGGTTCTTTTCCGACGTTCATCGAATCGAGGAATAAAAGGGTCACGTCGCGACCGCCCCGGAATTCTCGCTTTTCAAGAGAGCTCACTTCCTTCGCCCGTACGGCCTCGCTCGGCTGGATGGTTTCCGGCGGCCCGAACAGGTCGGTCAGACTTCGGTCGGGCGGGTACTCCTCTTTCGAGGGTCGCCGGCCCGCGGTTTCCGACACGACCGGATTTTTCAATTCCCGGCGGGAGCGGTCAAGGGGCGGTAGCGATTCGCGGCTGCTCAATTGCCCGAACCCTCTTTCGGGCTTGTTCGGGTCGGCCTTGAGCACTACCTGGTTGCCGATCAGGGCGTACACCAGTTTCGTCTCGGCCAGCAGCAGATCGAGCGCTTCCGCCAGCGGCGCTTCGCGCAGGTAGAGCGTCACGCGCTGGTTGGCCGGCAACTGATTACTGCTGTAGGAAAACAGGATGTGATACCTCCGACCGAGATCTTCGATCGCATCGGCCAGCAAAATCTCCGTGTAGTCGACCGAGACCGTCTGGCCGAGGAAGGCCGAGGACTGGCCCAGGAGGTTGCTGCACAACACCCAGCAAAGAACTACGATCAGTCGGGGGTATTTCATGGTGTTTGTTTAAAAAGCCCCTCCCGGTATTCCGTCCGAGGAAACGTAAGCACCAGATTTCCGGGAAGGAGCACAATCAATCAACTGTCTTTTCCGCAGTGAAAACGGAGGTATTTTGAACAAACTGATCTGATCTTTCGCCGATCTCTCATTCCAGTTCCTGACCGACGCAACCGATCCCGCGCAACAGCACTCCCTCTTCCATTTTCTCCACTTGCAGGTCGAACAGATAGCTCAGCACCGACAGAACCTGATCGAGTTCAGGTTGTTGGAACTGGCCGGTGTATGGGCACTCCAGGATCGCGGGATTCTCGACGAGGATCTCCGTTCCGAAGTAGCGCTCGAGCGCATCCTTCACTTCGGCCAGGGACTGATCGTGGAATTCCAACCGGCCGGTATGCCAGGCGTCGGCATTGGATATCTCCTGGGAAGCAACCGTCAGTTCGCCCGATCCTTGATCGAAAAGCCCCGAGTTGCCGGCAGGAAGTTCGACCGATTCCTTGACGAAGCCCTTTTGCTCGGAAAAGGCCACGAGGCCGGTCTTTACCGTCAATTCGACCATTTTTTCCTCCGGATAGGCCCGCAGGTTGAAGGAGGTGCCGAGCACCTCCGTACGCGTATCGCCGCCATAGATGACAAAGGGTCGCGACTCGTCGCGTTCGACCTTGAAAAAGGCCTCGCCGGAAAGCTGGATGTGCCGTTGATCGAAGTTTGTCCGGTAAGAAAGCCGGGTGCGTTCGTTCAACCAAACCCGGCTTCCGTCGGGCAGCGTCACTTCCCGCTCTTCGTGCAGGGCGGTCTCGATCGTGGTCCACTCCCCTCCGATCACCGGCCGGTAATACCACCACAGGGCAGCCAGCGCGAGCAAAAGTACGGCCGCCACGCGGGCGAGTGCAAAGCGAATAGACAAACGCACGGTTTTTCCGGATGTGCTCGGCATCTTCACCGGACCTACTTGCAGACGCTGCTGGATCTGCGCCCACTCATCGTCCAGGTCGACCGCGGGAAGGGATGGCTCCAACTGTTCGGTCATTCCCCACACTTGTACCATTTCCTCAAAAAAGGTTCGGTTCGCGTCGGATGCTTTCACCCAGGCGAAGAGCGCCTCCTTTTCTTCCGGCCCCAAATTGCCGGAAAGGTATTTGGCGATCAGTTCGACATATACTCCATCGTCTTTCACTTGTGAACCTTTTCTGGTTAATGGATGTAACCGACCCGCAAACACCCCTACCCGACCGGGTCGATTTTTTGATTTTTTTAACGATCCCACATCTCACATCCCACATCCCATATCTCGCATCCCCCCCTCAAAGATACTCCTGCAACTGCTCCCGCAAGATGCGCAACGCCTTGCCCATCTGGTTTTCTACGGTCTTCACCGAAATATCGAGCGCCTCGGCGATCTCGCGGTAGGTGCGTTCTTCGTAGCGGCTCAGTTGGAAGATCACTTTGCATTTAGGCGGCAGCGAATCGACGGCCCGTTCGATATGGTCGCGCAATTCCGTTTCGAGAAATTGGTCTTCGACAGTGCCGGCCGACGAGTGTTCGGGCACCTCGGCGTCCTGGTCGTTGCGCCAGTCGCGGCGCAAGTGCCCCAGGGCCTCATTGACGGCCATCCGGTGCAGATAGGCTGGCACGGAACTGTTGATGTTCAACTGGCCTCGCTTTTCCCAGAGGCGCACAAACACGTTCTGAGCCAGGTCTTTCATCAAGTCCTGGTCGTGTATGAACCGGCAAATGGCCTTGCAGACCAGCAGATAATACTGTTGGAACAGTTCCTGGAGCACGGTGGGGTCGTTGGCTCTAAACCTGCGCAGTATGTCCTCCGGCATGTGGGTGGGCATGGGGCGTTAATGCTGGTTCGCTCGGTTGAACGTCAACCTGTGGCGGGTAAAGATACGGAAAGTAGGAAGAGGAGTATAGAAAGAGGAAAGAAGTTCGGTCCGACCGCTAAGGGCGGTCGGACCGATGTCGAGGGAGGTTCATTCGCGGCGATAGGAGGTGGCGGGTTCGTTCACCCCTTTGAGCTCTACGTCGGAGCGACGATAGAGGCGACCGTTGCGGATGAATTCGAGGTCGACCCGGTCGCCAGGGCGGAAGCGGGCCACCTGCTCCTGGAGTTCCGGTACGGAGTTGGTGTGAACGCCATTCACTTTTACGATCACATCGCCGGCGCGCAGTCCGGATTCTTCGGCGCTGCTGCCCGATTGTACACTCTGGATGAGCACTCCGGCAACCTGGGGCAGTTCGAGATCGGCCGCCAGGGCATCGTCGATCTCCTGGATGTTGACGCCGAGAATGGCGCGTTGCACCCGTCCGAACTCCCGCAGGTCGCTGACGACCTTATACACCAGGTTGGAAGGGATGGCAAAGGAGTATCCTTCATAGCCGCCGGATTCGGTGATGATCGCGGTGTTGATGCCGACCAGTTCTCCGCGGGCATTCACCAGGGCGCCCCCGCTGTTGCCCGGATTGACCACGGCATCGGTCTGAATAAAACTTTCGATGGAATAAGCTCCTTGCAGGATGTTGATATTGCGGGCCTTCGCGCTCACGATCCCGGCAGTCACGGTGGAAGCCAGGTTGAAAGGATTGCCGATCGCGAGCACCCACTCGCCGACCTGCACCTCGTCGGAATCGCCGAAGCTGATCGCGTCGAGGTCTTCGGCCGTCACCTTGATCAGCGCCAGGTCGGTAGTGGGGTCGGCGCCGATCACTTTGGCCGGTAATTCGCGCCGGTTATTGAACGTGACCGTCACCCGGTTCGAGCCTTCAACTACATGAAAATTGGTGATGATGTACCCATCGGACGAAATGATGACCCCAGAGCCTCCTGCGGTGCGATAGCCGCCGCTGAAAGAGGTGATGTTCACCACCGCAGGCGTCACTCGTTCGCAGGTCTGAATGAAGCCGTCGGGCGCATTGATGGTGGTCGCTTTGTAATTGACCAGTTGGGCCGGAGCGGCCGGCGGTCCCGCGGCAACCACGGGGGCTTCCATCCAGCGACTGGCCAGGTGAAGGGTGATCAAGGTACTGGTCACCGCGGTGACCATGACGGAAAACAGCAAGAGGAGCCCTAGTTTCTTCATTTCGGTGGAGGTTTTGATGCGCAATGCGCGTCGCTGCACAAACGACGACTGAATAATAACTGCGTAGGCCGAAAAAAATTTCTCCGCTCTTGGGAAAATACATCGTCTATCGGCAAAACGACGCAATCGCCCACACAAAATTCGCATTAAAATAAACCTAATAGGTAGGTAGAAAGTTGCAGCCCGGATCAAAAGAAAGATCCGGGAAAAAGCCGGCTCCGGTAAAAAACTGCCCGTGAAGGGGCATCGTCAGGGTCGGGTCGCCATCACGATGTACTGATAATCGAGGGAAGTGTCGTCGGATATGATCCGGTGATAACCGGCTTGCTCCAGTTCAGCTTCCACCTGATACAAAGGCAGGCGGATGTCGGCGGGTGGGTTGTTCATGGGTATCCGCTTCTTCTTGAAATCGATGATGACCAGGGTGCCTCCGGAAGCGAGCCCCTCCTTGAGGCGCAACAAGTAGTCGATGCGGTTGGGAACGTAGATGTAGGTGTTGACCAGCAGTACGATATTGGCCTCGCCGTTGCGAAGTTTGGCGTCTTCGGGCGTCGCGAGGCGGGTCTCGAAGCGGCCTTGTAGCTCTTTGGGCAATTCGACCAGCTTGATGCTGTCCATAAACTCGACGAACTGCTCGTCAATGTCCACGGCGATCACGCGTTTCGCTTTATGAGCCAGGCGGCGGGCAAAATAGCCCGAACCTGCTCCGATGTCGGCTACCGTCTTTTCCGAAAGGTCACCCAGCCGATCGATCACCAGATCGGGTTTTTGCCAGAAAACCCGATCCTTGCTCTCGTAATTTGCCAGACGCTCTTCGAATGAACTTTCTTCCAGCGGCACATCCGAGCTATCGATCCCGACCAGGGTCGAATCGATGTAGTCGTTCAGTTCCTGCTCGGTCGGACCCTTCGATGAGTTGAAACAGGACGTCCACCCAAGAAGAAGAACGAGCGCCAGCAAAGACGTAGGGAGCATCTTCATATATGCCAAAATTTGGATAAAAGTAAGGGTTCGGGCGCAATAATTATAGCGAGTAACAAACGCCCTGCGATACATTCCGTCGAGAAAACTCCCGGAGTTGCCGTTTCGCTGCCCGGGAACGGATCGCTCATCGACAGAAAGCGGCCATGAGCTCTTCGAGCTTCCTGCGGATCTGCCAGGACGAACAGGGATAATTGTTGACGATAATGCTAAAAGCCAGCTGCTGCCCGGAGCGCGTTTCGGCAAAGCCGGAATACGACCGCACCTTCTTCATCGAACCGGTCTTGGCAGTGATGCGCCCTTCCGCCAGGGTGCCGCGCATGGCGTCTTGCAGGGTGCCGCTGCGGCCGGCGACGGCCAGCGATTCCCGGAAGATCCCGGAAATGGTCGGGTCGCGGTCGATCTTGCGCAACAGCGTGGCCAACTGATAACCCGACAGGCGATTGCCCCAGGAAAGTCCGCTCCCGTCGAGCAGCTTCGCTTCCGACAGATCGAGCCCTCGCTCAGACCAAACCGCCTTGATCGCCTCGATGCCGGCCGACCGGCTACCTTCGTCGCGGTACTTCTTGCCGATGGCCAGCAAGAGGGCTTCACAGTAGAGGTTGACGCTCTTCTGGTTGGCTCGCTGCACGATCTCCTGCACCGTAGGAGAGAGGAGGGTCAGCAGCGGTGTGCGGGCAAAATCGCGGCTCGGATCGGGTACATAGGTACTGGCAGACTGATCGACGCCGATGCCGTGCCGGCGCAGGTAGTCCGTCAGCAGCTGGGCGGCCAGCAATGGGGCGTCGGGTACCGATCCCTTAATGGTAAAGGTTCCCCCGCCGGCAGGGATGGTGCCGCGCACGACCCGACGGTACTCGTAGGGCCGCCCGTAGATGTAGGCGTTGTCGCCCGAGTTGCGCCCGGCGCTCGTCACCTGGTTGTCCAGCTCCAGGCCGGCCACCGACGGACGGGTGGGCAGAAGCCGGGGCTTGGCTCCTTCCGAGGCAGCCTGTTGAAAGGGCAGATAGAACAGGTTCTCGTGGATATTAAGCGCCCAGACCCCGGCCCCGTAGTAATTGCCGGCATCGCGATCCGGCCAGCTGTAGGGGGCCGGCGGACCCGTAAAGTAGGTGGCGTCGCCGATCACGCCGCCGGCGATCCGTTTGATACCGGCCTCGTTCAGCGCCCGGAACATGCCCTGCAGCAACTCGTCGACGCCCGGCACGCCCGGATACTGATCGGAGCCCAGGGTGGGATCGCCATAGCCCTTCAGGTAGAGATGGCCTTGCAAAGTACCTCCGGCGTCGATATAGCCGTCATAAGCCAGCTCGGTGCGAAAGCGGTAGTCGGGGCCCAGCACGAGCAAAGCGGTCGAAGTGGTCAGTACTTTCAGGGAAGAAGCAGGAGTTAGCAGCCGTTGGCCCTGATAGTCCGCGAGCAACTCGTTGCGCTCGATGTCGATCAGGCTGATGCTCCATTCGGCGCCGGCCAGCGACTGGTCGCCGACCAGGGCCGCGACGGCCTCCTGCGCAGGAAGCTGGGCGCGTCCGTCGACCGTCCCGCATAGCATGAAGCCAAACGCCAGGGAGATCAGACGGATCGGCAGAAAGAGATCATTCATGGTAGGTTCACTGTTATTCGGCCGGCAGCACTCTCCCGCTGGCTTTTCCAAAGCCGATGCGCAGCCCGTCGCGTTCGCAATAGCCGCGCATGACCACTGTATCGCCGTCGAGAAGGAACTTGCGCTCCGTGCCGTCGGCCATGGCGATCGGGCGGGTCCCCCGCCAGGAAAGTTCGAGCATCGACCCGTAGGAGTCGGGCGTCGGACCGCTGATCGTGCCGGAAGCACAGAGGTCGCCGACATTGATATTGCAACCGTTGCTGGTATGATGGGCCAGCTGTTGGCTCATATTCCAGTAAAGGTATTTGAAATTCGAGCGGCAAACCGTTTGAGCCTGTCCGCCCTCGGGCTGAATCGCCACTTCGAGTCGGATGTCGTAGCTCTTATGACCATCGTATTGCAGATAGGGCAACACGGCGGGTTCCTGTTTCGGCCCGCCGACCCGGAAGGGTTCCAGGGCGTCGAGGGTTACCACCCAGGGTGAAACGGTGGAGGCAAAGCTCTTTGCCAGAAAAGGGCCCAGGGGTACGTATTCCCATTTTTGGATATCGCGGGCCGACCAGTCGTTGAACAGCATCAGGCCAAAAATGTAGTCTTCCGCCTCCGCAGTACTGACCGACTGACCCAACTCGGTCGAACGGCCGACCACGAAGGCCATTTCCAATTCGAAATCGAGCAGCCGGCAGGGGCCGAACACGGGTTTATCGGCGCCGTCGGGCATCTGCTGGCCCTTCGGGCGGCGCACCGGCGTGCCGGAAACGACAATGCTCGAAGCGCGGCCGTGATACCCCACCGGCAGGTGTTTCCAATTGGGCAGCAGGGCGTTGTCGGGATCCCGGAACATCGTGCCGACATTGGTCGCGTGTTCCATGCTCGAATAGAAATCGGTATAGTCGCCAACCTTGACCGGCATCAGCAACTCCACCTTGTCCGCGGGATGCAGAAAATGCCACGACAGGTCTTTAGCCTCCTCATTGCCCTCCCGCAACAGATCGGCGATCCGGTTGCGCAAGGCCTTTGTCTTTGCCTTGCCTAAGGCCATGAGGTCGTTCAAATAGCGGTTGTTGAACACCTCGTTGCTGATGTCGAGCTCGTCGAATAGCGTGAGGTAGTTCATAACGGCCAGATCAACCACATAATCGCCGATGGCGGTGCAAACCCGGGGGGCCGGATTGCTTTCCGTGCGAAAAATGCCGAATGGGAGATTTTGGATGGGAAAGTCAGAGCCCGCAGGCACCTCGATCCAGGAATTCAGGCTCGGGTCGTTGGCGTTTATCATTGGTTTCGTTTTTAATAAACGCCTGTAAAAGTAACAAATAAAATGATCGGAAGCGGGCCATCCGCTTCCGATCATCCGTGTGTGACTGTTAAAGTTTGCCGCCTAACGCTGTACGACAATCCGCTGGGTCGCAACAGCGGAAGGAGTCGACAGCTGGAGCAGGTACACCCCGCCCGGATATTCGTCCAACGTTATTTCTCGCTGCGACTGCCCGGCTTCCAGTTGGAACTGCTGCAGCAGCCGGCCGTCGACCGCAAACAGGCTTACGTCAACCTCTCCGCTCAGTGGTTGCGAGAACAGCAGCCGGACACGCTCGCCTGCGGGATTGGGCGACAGCAGGAAGGTAGCGCCGCCGATCTCCTGCACCGAACTGATCATCCGGGTCTGAAACTCGAAGCTCTCCGACACGGTCTCGCCACAATCGCCGATCGCCGTCACCCGCCAGTAGTAGGTCGTCAGCTCTTCAAACGCCAGCAGCGGAGTGAAGGTGGTATTGTTGGTCGGCTGGAAAATGACGAAACTGCCGAAAGCAGGGTCCTCCGACACCTCCAGCAGGTAGCTTTGGGCGCCGGGGTTCGATTGCCAGGTGAAGGCCGGTAACAAGTCGACGTCCACCGCGGCATCTGTCGGCAAGCTCAGGAAGGTAGCCGGAGGCGCACCGACCAGTTGGAGGCTCAGCTCCGTAGAAGCGCTACTGGGACCGTCGGTGGCGTCGACGGAGACGGTGTAGATGCCCGGCCCCGACAGGTTTTCCAGGGTGACGGTAGCCGTTTGCCCCGGCGCCGGCATGGCCGGATCGACGGTTGCCACCGCCCCCGCAGGCAGCCCGGAAAAGGTCAGTGATACGGGCCCGGCGAAGCCGGAGCTGACGTCGAGCTCGAAGGTGGCCGTTTCCCCTTCACAAACCGCCAGTTGGGCCGGATCGACGCTGACAAAAGCATCGGCGATCACACAGATCTCCAGCCCCCAACTGTTTAAGGAACCGCCGTCTTCATCGAAGGCGTCGGAAATGGTGAGGGTCCACACTCCCTGCGGATTCTCGCCGTTGAAAGTCGACAATGGTTGTACCGGCTTGTAGGTGCCGCCTCCCACCGGCGGGCAGGGAATGGCCACTGCGCCGTCGTCGTCGAAGTTGAGGTCGAAGTTATTCTCGTCTTCGCAGATCTCGGCCAGAAGGACCACGGAGGTGCCTTCCGGGCTGGTCAGCGTGAAGGTCAGATCGCTTACCCAGGTGTGCGCCACCATCAGGTCGACTACATTGACGTCGGTGATCGTACCCGCGACGGCCAGGTTGAGGGTCGAGGAGATGGTAGGCGTGCCGACCGGGGGAATAGTGACCGGCACATTGGTCGATGGCTGGTTCGAGCAGTCCTCTGCACCGGTGGTGAAGCTGAAGGTATCCGACCAGGGGCCATTACCGCAGCTGTTCATGCCCCGCACCCGCCAGTAGTAGGTAACCGAACTGGCGAGGTTGAGCCCGGAGTAGGTGGTCGCTCCCAAGCCGGTTTCGTTGGCCACCAGGTTGGTCAGTCCGGGATCGAGGGCTACGACCAACTGGTAGGTCTGTCCTTGCGGCGCGGCAGCCCAGCTGAAGATCGGCTGAGTTTCCACGCTTGTCGATTGGTCGGGCGGATAGCTCAACGAGAGTATCCCGGGAGCTGTGTCGTAGATGGTCAGTTGAATTTCACTGTCGGCCGCGTCGACTCCATCCGTGCCGGA
>JAGQXA010000527.1 GCA_020436865.1 Saprospiraceae bacterium
AAGGCTGGCGGCCGTGAGCGCCCGTCCGGATACGAGCGAGACCGAAGGGCAGATCGCCGAGAATGTCGAGATCAAATCGACCGATCCCAGACAGGAAGGGGGCGCTCAGGCCGATACTCTGAGCGCCGAGTTGCGTGCCTGGCAGGGCGCCCGACGTCAAAACACCGCCATAGCCTATCGGGATTTCCTAGAAGAGTTTCCGGAGAGCCGCTATCGCTCGCTGGCCGAGCGCGAGATCCGGCGCCTGGATCAGGTGAGCGTGCTGGAGCCGGTGAAGGAGGAAGATGCGCTACCGGACCAGCAGATCAAGGGCCCGGCGACGGCCGAGGTCGATCGCCTTTCGTTCACCGATCCGCGCGATCAACGTGCGTACGATGCCGTCAGGATCGGCGATCAATACTGGATGACCTCCAATCTGGCCTACTTGCCGGACGCCGGCTATTGTTACGACGATCAAAAGGTCTACTGCCACACCAATGGGGTGCTCTACCCCTGGGCGCTGGCTCCGACGGTTTGTCCGCCGGGCTGGCGACTGCCCACCCGTGCCGATTGGAACCGCTTGCTGCAGACAGCCGGTCCCGACAAGCCCGATCTTCAATTGAAGGGCCTGGCGCCGGGAGGGAACAGCCAGTTGAACCTCACGCCTAGCGGGCAGCGGAATGCCCTGGGCAATTATGTGGGTTTCGGAGATCGTGGCTCCTATTGGGGCGCCGTGATGGGGGAGGAGATCGAAGGCAGCCTGTGGCAGTTCGATTTCTCGCGGGGCACGGTGAGCGAAGAACGGGCGCACCCGGAAGTAGGGGCTTCCTGTCGTTGCGTGAAAGAGTAGCTCCGGTCAAATGCCGGCCGAAGCCGACTCGATATGCTCGTCGAGCAGATCCGTCAACTCTTCGAGATCCCAGGCCTCGGTCAGGGCAAAGTCGCCGATCCGGGTGCGGCAAAGCCGGCTGAGGTAGGCGCCGCTTTGCAGGGCCTGTCCCAGGTCGTGGGCCAGCGAGCGGATATAAGTGCCTTTGCTGCAGCGCACCTGGAAATCGACTTCCGGCAATTCGAAGCGAGTGATCGCGAATTCGTAGATGGTCACCTTACGCGCTTCGACCTCGATCTTGATCCCTTTTCTGGCTTTTTTGTACAAGGGTTGGCCGTCGACCTTAATGGCGGAAAACATCGGGGGGATCTGTTCGATCTCGCCCAGGAACCGCTGACGGGCCTGGTCGATCAATTCGGGGGTCAGATGCTCGGTCGGAAAACGGCCGTCGGGATCGGTTTCGGCGTCGTAGCTGGGTGTGGTGGCGCCGAAAGTGATGGTGCCGGTATACTCCTTGGGAAGGTTCTGGTATTGATCGATCTTCTTGGTCGACCTCCCGGTGCAGACGATCAGCAGTCCTGTGGCCATCGGATCGAGCGTGCCCGCATGCCCGACCTTGATCTTTTTCACCTTCAGCAGGCGTTTGAGCCGGTAACGGATCTTGTTGACCACGTCGAAGGAAGTCCACCCCTGCGGCTTGTCGACCAACAAGGTGGCGCCGCCGAGGAAGTCGTAGTCCAATGGTCGAATGGATGGGAAAGGATCCTCCGGTGTCATGTGCCAGTTGATTTCGCTCTCGATAAAAGGTAGGGAATTTTATGCAAAGATGCCAATTTTCGCGGATTAGGCCGTCTTCCACAAGTAGAGGGCGATCGCCAGGATGCCGACGGCGAAGCAGTAGAAGGAAAAATACGACAGTTTACTGTTCTTGACCAGGCGGATCATCCAGGAGCAGGCCAGTAGTCCGGTGACGAAGGCCGCCGCAAAGCCGACGAGCAAGGGCCACAGACCATGGTGGTGGGAGGTCAGGGCGCCGTCGAAGATGTCTTTGCCCATTTTTCCCAAAATGAGCGGTACGACCATTAGAAAGGAGAAGCGCGCCGCCCGCTCGCGGTCGATGTGTAGCAGCACCGAAGTGGAGATGGTAGCTCCGGATCGCGAAATGCCCGGTAAGATGGCGATCAGTTGGGCGATCCCGATCACGATCGCGTCGAGATAGCCCACGGGCCGCTCGGTCTGCCGGGCGCGGTCGGCCAGGAACAGCAGCAGGCCGGTAACGAGCAGCATGAATCCCACCAGAAGGATGTTGCGGGTGAACAGCATTTTCATTTCCTCCTCGAAGAGCAGGCCCACGACGGCTGCCGGTATCATGGACAGGAGGATCTTGACCGCGAACCGGGCCTCTTCATTCCATTGCAGGCGAAAGAGTCCGCGGAGGATGTTCGCCACGTCCTTGCGGAACACTACCAGGGTGCTCAGGGCCGTCGCCGCGTGCAGGGTGACGGTCATCAACAGGCTGTCTTCAGCCAGGCTATGGTCTTCGAGAAAATACTTGCCCAGTTCCAGGTGGCCGCTGCTGCTCACCGGAAGAAATTCGGTCA
>JAGQXA010000528.1 GCA_020436865.1 Saprospiraceae bacterium
CATGGGTTATATCGCTACCAAGACCTCGAAGCCATGGAACGACATAGCGAGGGGTTGAAACAGGCGGTCGTGGTCGGCGGCGGCCTGATCGGGATCGAAATGGCGGAAATGTTCCACTCGCGCCACATCCCGGTAACCTTTCTGGTCCGCGAAAAGAGCTACTGGGATATCGTGCTTCCCCCCGAAGAATCCGACATGATCAACCGTCATATCCGAGAACATGGGATCGATCTGCGGCTCGAAACGGAACTCAAGGAGATCTGGGGCGACCAGCAGGGCAAAGTCAAAGTGGCCGTCACCAACAAGGGGGAAAAGATCCTCTGCGGTTTTGTCGGACTGACTGCGGGGGTGAGCCCAAACGTCGATTTCCTGCGTTTCGGTCAGATCGACATCGATCGGGGCGTTCTGGTCGACGAGTACCTGCAAACCAGCGTGCCCGACGTATATGCCGCCGGCGATTGCGTGCAATTGCGCAATCCACCGCCGGGCCGCCGGCCGATCGAGGCCGTCTGGTACGTCGGCCGGATGATGGGCGAAACGGCTGCCTATAACCTCTGCGGGAAGCCGGTCAGGTACGAGCCCGGCATCTGGTACAATTCAGCCAAGTTCTTCGATATCGAGTATCAGGTGTACGGCGACGTGCGCCCCGAACTTCCCGCAGAGCACGATTCGCTCTATTGGGAGCACGAAGGGGGGCGACAGAGCATCCGCCTGGTCTACGACCGGCAAACGGGCGCCGTGCTCGGCTTCAACCTGATGGGCGTACGCTACCGCCAGGAAGTATGCGAAAAGTGGATCCGCGAGGAAACCCATATCGAAACCGTGTTGGAAAACCTCGGGCTGGCCAACTTCGACCCCGAATTCTACCTCGAACATGAAAAAGAGGTCGTCGATCTGTACAACCGCCAAACGGGCAAGCACCTGGCGTTGCGACAAAGGCGCGGACTGCGCGGAGCGCTGAGGTTCCTGCAGAACCGGTCCAAGGAGCCAACCAACAACCAATCCCCCAATTAACCAATCCCCCAATTTCCCAATCAACCAATTTCCCAACCAATTTCCCAATTCCCTACGTACCCAATCCAACCAGCATGTCCTCCAAATCCAACCATACAACCATCCTACAGAAGATCGGCCTGGCCCTCTTCGTCATCGCCCTGGCTGTTTTCATCGCTTCGCTGGCGTTCAGCCATTACCGCCTGGATGAAGAAGCCGTGCGCAACAATCTCGACGAGTACCACTATGGCTTCGTCGAGCCCCGGTTGGCGTCCATGAGCGGGGTCGAATACTCCGGAAGTTTCAAATTCATGCGCGCCTACAACCAGGCGATGAAGGCCGCGCAGGCCGACATCCAGGCCGATGTCGAAAACGTACTGGGCCTGACCACGAGCGATGGCGAATATTGGAGCAAGATCCTGAAGGACGACAAGATCAAACAAACGCGTTTCCCCGTGGCCAAAGCGGCCAGCCAGGGTTTGTTGCCCGACAACAGCTGGCTCTTCTTTCTGTTGAGCATCGGCCTCGGCATCTTGGGCGCCCTCCTCTACATCCTGCCTAAGAACCGGCATTTGCCGGGTATCAAGAACAACCATATTTATCATAGCCCGATGCACAGTCGGGGTTGGTTGGGCATCGCCACCGGACTGTTCCTGATCGCCTTTTACGTCGTTCTGTACTTCTATCCGGAGTATCTGGTCAACTGGGTGATCCTCGTCGACCCCCTCAGCGAAGCTCTGAGCGGTTACCCGGCCAGCCAGTGGTTCTTGTATGGGTTCCTCTACACCCTGGCCATCCTGGTGATGGGCGTGCGTATGCTCATTAAGTATCGCCACAATCGCTATCAGATGGTTCGAACCGGCAGCGTGATGTTCTTCCAAACGGCCTTTGCGTTTCTGATCCCACAGATCATGATCCTGCTGAATACCCCTTCGGTCGATCTGAAGAACATCTGGCCGCTCGATTACTCCTTCTTTTTCGAATACCGCCTCAACGAGCTGATCGATTCCGGAGCGATCGGCATCTTCCTGCTGGTCTGGGGCATCGCCCTGTCGGCCGTCGCCGTGCCGGTACTGACCTATTTCTACGGCAAGCGCTGGTACTGCTCGTGGGTCTGCGGCTGCGGAGGCCTGGCCGAGACCCTCGGCGATCCGTACCGCCAGCTTTCCGACAAAAGCCTCGGCGCCTGGAAGATCGAGCGCTGGCTGGTGCATGGGGTGCTGGTCTTTGCCGTATTGATGACGGCCGCGGTGCTGTACACCTATTTTACCGGCAGCTCGCAGGTGTTGTTCACCGACAGCTATCAGGTGCGCAGCTGGTATGGTTTCGCGATCGGCTCCATCTTTGCCGGCGTGGTCGGCACCGGCTTCTATCCGCTGATGGGCAATCGCGTGTGGTGCCGCTTCGGCTGCCCGTTGGCCGCCTACCTCGGTATCGTGCAGCGTTTTCGTTCGCGTTTCCGCATTACGACCAACGGGGGACAGTGCATTTCCTGTGGCAATTGCTCGACCTATTGCGAAATGGGGATCGACGTGCGCCACTATGCCCAGCGCGGGCAGGATGTGGTACGGGCCTCCTGCGTCGGATGCGGCGTCTGCGCGGCTGTATGTCCGCGCGGCGTGCTGCGGCTGGAAAACAGTAGCCTCGACGTCACGCAACGCACTCAGCAACTACGAACTATCCACGTCAG
>JAGQXA010000529.1 GCA_020436865.1 Saprospiraceae bacterium
TATAATCACCTGTACCGCAACGACGGCAACCTGGCACTGACGGAAGTGACACAGTCTGCCGGGCTGCCGCAAGACCATGCCCTCTCCTGGGGCGCCGCCTTCGGCGATTACGATCGCGACGGCTGGCTCGATCTCTATTTCGTTAACCGCCAGCTGGAAGACTATACCAACTACCTCTACCACAACGAGGGCGACGGCACCTTCAAGAATGTGACTGAACAGCTCGGCATGTCCGACGGTTATCAGCCTACCTTCTGCGCGCTTTTTACCGACATCAACAACGACCTCTGGCCGGATCTGTACCTCGCCAACGACAAACAGTTCGCCAACACCTTGTTCCGGAATAACGGCGACGGCAGCTTCACCGACATCAGCCAGGTGTCGGGCGCCGGGATCGTCATCGACGCCATGAACGCCGAAGCCGGCGATTACGACAACGACGGCGATCTCGATATCTATGTCACGAACACGCCCTTCGGCGGCAATGCCCTGTTGCGCAACAATGGCGACGAGACCTTCACCAACGTCGGCGCCGATGCCGGGGTGGGCTTCTATGGATTTACCTGGGGCGGACTGTTCTTCGACGGCGACAACGATCAGGACCTCGACCTGTACGTCTGCAGCATGGTCGACGGGGCCGACGACCCCAACCGCCTCTACCGCAACGAGGGCGACGGGCATTTCGACCAGCCTTTCCCCTTGGGTCTCCAGGGCGATACCATCCCCAGCTACGCGGTAGCCGCCGGAGACTTCAACCAGGACGGCCGCCTCGATCTGCTCGTGCCCAACAATGCCGACGATGCGGTGGCGCTCTGGGAAAATCAGGGCGCAGCCGGCCAGCACTGGCTACAGGTGTCGCTCGAAGGCGTGCTCAGTAACCGCGACGCCATCGGCTCCTGGATCGAAGTGTACGCCGACGGGCAGAAATGGGTGCGATACAGCCATGGCGGACAAGCCTATCTGGCCCAGAATTCGCACCGGCAGCACTTCGGACTCGGCGAGATCTCCCTGGTCGACTCGGTCGTGGTCAGATGGCCCAGCGGGATCGTCGATGTGATCTCCGGAGTCGCCGCCGATCAGGTGCTCGAAGTGCTGGAAGGAGGAGGCAGTCCCCTGAGCGTCCATTCGACTCCGCCGGGCGCCGAAGTCGGGCGGCCGTTTCCCAATCCGGCTGCTGAAACATGTATGCTCGCCGTGAAAACAGACCGGGCCCAGACCATAAGCATGCAGCTGATCGACGGACACGGACGGCCGATCCGGCTGCAGGAATACCAGCTGACCGATAGGGAACAACAGTTGGAGATCGAGCTTAGAGACGTGCCGAACGGGTTCTACTACCTGCAACTGATCTTTGCGGACGGAAGCGTGCTACAGCCACTGGTCGTGCTCCGTTAGGACGACGGGCGGCCCCGCAAACCCAGTTCGATCACTTCGAGTTTGCCAACCCGGCCTTCGGCCACCTCGAAGCGCACCACCGTGCGCACCTTGTGGAAGCCATGCTGCCCGCAGGCGCCGGGATTGATGTGCAAAAGCCCCAGTTTGTGGTCGGGCATGACCTTCAGGATATGCGAATGCCCGCAGATGAACAGTCCGGGCGGATCGGCGGCCATCAACTGTCGCACCCGCTGGCTGTAGCGCCCCGGATAACCGCCGATGTGGGTGATCCATACGTCGAGTCCCTCGCAGTCGAAGCGCTGATCCAGCGGCAGATGACGGCGGATCTTCGCATCGTCGATATTGCCGTACACTCCGCGCAAAGGCCGGAATGCCTCCAACTGATCGATCA
>JAGQXA010000004.1 GCA_020436865.1 Saprospiraceae bacterium
CAGGCCGACCGCGAGATCACGGAAAAGCTCCGCGAGGCGGGGCGCTTGCTCGACCTCCAGGTGCTCGACCACCTGATCATCTCCGAGCAAGGCTACTTCAGTTTTGCCGACGAAGGGATCCTCTAAGGAAAAAAGCTACCTTTGTCGCGCACGACCAAACTATTGGGCTGAAAGCGTGTTCCCAATTAACGCTAAGCCGTACTGTCGCCCGCATGAGCAATCAGCAAAACATCGATGTCAAACTCCTGGGCCGGGTGTTGGCCCTGGCCCGCCCCTTCCGCCTGCTTTTTGCGGTGACGGCCCTGCTGGCGGTCGTGCTCGCCCCTTTGTCGACCGTTCGACCCTATCTGATCCAGGTGATGGTCGACAACCACATCTACCAGATGGACATCGAGGGGATGACCCGGATCGGGCTGATCCTGATGGCCCTGCTCTTTGTGGAGGCTTTGTTGCGATACGTCTTCATCTATGCGAGCAATTGGCTCGGGCAGTCGGTCATTCGCGACCTGAGGGTACGGGTGTTCAACCACATCTCCAGTCTGCGGCTGTCGTACTTCGACCGCACGCCCATCGGTACTTCCACGACCCGCACGATCAACGATATCGAGACGATCAATACCGTTTTTTCCGAAGGGGTGATCACGATCCTGGCCGACCTCCTCACGCTCTTCGCGGTGCTCGGGGTGATGCTCTATACCAGCTGGAAGCTCACCCTCGTCTGCCTCACCACGATGCCCTTCCTGATCGTAGCCAGCTATATCTTCAAGGAGAAGGTCAAGGCTTCCTTCCAGATCGTCCGCAACCAGATCTCGCGCATGAACGCCTTCATGCAGGAGCGGATCACCGGCATGCGCATTGTGCAGATCTTCCGCGCCGAAGAGCAGGAAATGGCGAAGTTCAAAAAGATCAACCGCGAGTACACGCAGGCCAACCTGAATTCCATCCTCTACTATGCGATCTTCTTTCCGGTCGTCGAGATCATCTTTGCCGCTTCGCTCGGCCTGATGGTCTGGTGGGGCGCCCGCGGCGTGATCGGCAACGAGGTGACCCTCGGGGCGCTGGTGGCTTTCCCGATCTACCTGACCATGCTCTTCCGGCCGATCCGCATGCTGGCCGACAAGTTCAACACCTTGCAGATGGGACTGGTGGCAGCCGAACGGGTGTTCAAGGTGCTCGATCATACCGACAAGATCGAAAACAACGGCGACCGCAAGGTGGAGCGGCTGCAGGGCGAGATCGCCTTTGAGAACGTTTCCTTCGCGTATAATGCCCGCGACTACGTACTGCACGACATTAATTTTTCGATCGCCAAGGGCAAAACGCTGGCCATCGTCGGCGGGACCGGCTCCGGAAAAACGACCATCACCAACATCCTCAACCGCTTCTACGACATCCAGCAAGGCACGATCACCATCGATGGGATCGACGTGCGCGAGTACGAACTGCAAGGCCTGCGTCGCCGCATCGCGATCGTGTTGCAGGACGTATTCCTCTTCTCGGGCTCGGTTCTGGAGAATATTACCCTGCGCGACCCCGACATCAGCCGGGAAACGGTGGTCGAAGCCGCTAAAATGATCGGCGCCCACGACTTTATCGAGAAACTACCCGGCGGCTACGACTATCAGGTCATGGAACGTGGCGCCACGCTCTCTATGGGGCAGCGGCAATTGATCTCCTTTGTACGGGCTCTGGTCTTCGAACCCGACATTCTCATTCTCGACGAGGCCACCTCCTCCATCGACCCCGAAACGGAATCGGTCATCCAGTACGCCATCGAGCGCCTCATCGCCAAACGCACCTCCATCATCATCGCTCACCGCCTGTCGACGATCCGCCACGCCGACCGGATCCTCGTCATGCA
>JAGQXA010000530.1 GCA_020436865.1 Saprospiraceae bacterium
CACACGATCAAACGGGAACAGGTCGTGTTCATTTTCGCGGAAGCGCCCTTCCAACTGCGCGGCGAACTGCCCGATCTGCTGGCCGATCTCACCACCTTCCACGGCCGCCTCCCGATGGGGGCGCCCACCTCCCCTACCCTGTCCAATTTCGCCTGCCGCGCGCTCGACGCCGAACTGATCGCCTTTGCCAAGGATATGCTGTGGACCTTCACCCGCTACGCCGACGATATGAGCTTTTCCAGCAACCAGGCTTTTCCCGCCGAAAAACTCAACTCCGTTCGCAGCATCATCGAAAAGTCCGGCTTCGCGGTCAATGAACGTAAAGTGCAGCTATTCGGTCCCGACGACGAGAAGATCGTCACCGGCCTGCTCGTCGGCGAACAGGTGACCCTCGCGCCCGACTACCTGCCCAAGCTCAAGGCAGAGATCGAGCAATTGCAGGATATCATGCGGGCCCAGAACGAACAGGGACAATTGGAAACCAAATGGGTCGAAAACCTGAAGAAACAGGTGCAAGGCCGGCTCAATTTTGCCGGTTTCGTGCTGCGCCGCAACAGCCCGGCCTACGTCGAGCTGCGCGACGCCTATCAACAGGCGATCCACCCGCCTCAGGAAGAATTCGGAGCCATCAACTGGCGGGCTTTTCCGTACAACTGACCTCAAAATAGTGCCTCATGCAACTCGTACTCGACAGCCGCGGACTCAAGATCAGCAAAAAGAACGACCTCTTTTTCGTCGAATCGGAAAAGGGCAGCCGCTCGATCAGTCCGGCCAAACTCACCAGCATCGCCATTACGGCCAACGTGCAGATCGGCGCCGATGCCATCGTACTGGCCATCCGGCACGGCATCCCGATCCTGCTCTTCGACCGCATCGGAAAGGCCAAGGCGCGGCTGTGGAGCCCTTATTTCGAAAGCATCGCCACGCTGCGCCGCAATCAGGTGCGCTTCGGCGACACGCCGGAAGCGACCGCCTGGGTGGTCGACCTCTTCCTGCTCAAAACGCAAGCGCAGGCCGACAACCTCAAGTTCCTGCACGACCACAGCGGTTCGCTAGCCGGCGGCTTCAGCGCGGCCATTCGCTCGATCAAGGGGCAAAGCCGCAAACTGGAAGAGTTTCGCGACAAGCTGATCGACGAATGCCGGCAACAAGTGATGGGCGTGGAAGGAAGTATCGCCAGGGTGTACTGGCAGGTGCTCGGCAATGCGCTACCGTCGGCCTACCTCTTCCAGACGCGCAGCCGCCGGCCGGCCAAAGACATCTTCAATGCCGCCCTCAATTACGGCTACGGCATGTTATACTCGGTGGTGGAAGGGGGCCTGTTTGCGGCCGGACTCGATCCACACCTCGGTATCCTGCATGCCGACGAGCACAACAAGCCGACCCTGGCCTACGACCTGATCGAACCCTTCCGGCCGTGGGTGGATCGCCTGCTGATCGAAGAATGCCTGAGCCGCAAGCTCGAGCCGCGATTCTTCACCAAGAACAAGTTCGGGATCTTCCTGAATAAACACGGCAAGGCCTTCCTGATACCCCGGTTCAACGACTTCCTGCGCAGCGACCGGCCTTACCTGGGGCAGAGCTCGAGCGTCAAGAATCACATCTACTTCATGGCGGCTCGCCTGGCGCAACGCATCCGGGCCGCAATGGACGAATAGCGCTCCGGCGCACTTGATGACCCACCGACAGAGGAAGGACTTTTAACAACAAAAGTCATACCTATGCCTTCTTCTCCACCGCCGCGACCGGACTTTGCCCGTCGCCTGCTCCAACTGATCGAAAAAGGCCGCGATCGCAAGGCCGG
>JAGQXA010000531.1 GCA_020436865.1 Saprospiraceae bacterium
AGATCCTGGAAACGCAACTGCGCCCCCTCGACCGTGCGGCCGTGCTGGCCAATTTCCAGCGCCAGACTGAATGTTGGAATCAGGGCGACATCGACTGTTACATGACCGGCTACTGGCCCTCCGACAGCCTGCGCACGATCGGGCGCCGGGGCGTCACTTACGGCTATGAGGCCATCCGGCAGAACTACAAGCGGGCCTATCCGCCCGACAAGATGGGCCAACTGCATTTCGATCAGCTTACGCTCACCCCCCTCAGCTTCGAATACTATTACGCCGTGGGCCGCTACAACCTGACCTATCCCGACCAGGAAGAGCCCCAGCAAGGCTGGTTCTCGGTACTGCTACGAAAAATAAAGGGGAAGTGGTGGATGGTGAGCGATCATTCGAGTTAGATCTTGGATCCAACATCCAGAACCTCACAACCAACGGGAGAGGAACCGCACGATCCGGTTCACATTGTTGCGGGCATAGATGGCGATAGCCTTATCGATGGGGTATTTGCCGGCGCTGCGGTTGATGTGGCGCATGGTGGTGAACAACACGTTGGTCACCGTGGTGATGAGCAGGATGCGGCGCTCGGTGTAGGGGATGCGATTCTTTTTGAAGTAGTTGACGATGTAGCGACAAACGGAGATCGACATCAGATTGAGATCCTCTTTCTTCAGGTCGTAGTTGTCGACGGAGACGAGGAAGGCGCGATAGTACTCCTTGAGCAGGCGGTTGGTCAGCTTCATGGCCAGCGTGTAGCGGCCGTGCAGGATGGCGCCGTCGATGCGCTTGAGGTAGCGGTTGAGCTTGTCGACCCGGTTTTCCAGACGGATGACGGGCATTTCCGACTCTTCGCGCGACTCTTCGAGGGCTTCCAGGAGGCGGTGAACCGGGCGTGTAAAATGCGGCTCCAGGTCGTGGGCCGATTGCTCCAACACCTCGAAACGCTCGTTTTCGGGCAAATCCAGCAACAGGTTGAGCAATTGATGACGGTCGGGCTCCGAAGGGATCGAAGTGGGGATGTGGTCGGGGGCTACATAACGGACCAGGCCCAGCAGTTTTCGCCGGGAATAATCGCCGATACCGGTCTGTTCGCTTTTTTCGATCAGATCGAGCAAACCGTTACATTCCTTGATCCAGTTGAGTGCCATGACAGTGCCTTGTTATTTAGCGGTCGGAGCGCCCGGAGCGATCCGACCGCTAAAATGCTTCTTTATTTCCTAACGCTCAAACGTTCCTACGTTACGTTTTGCCGCCGGCAAAGGGGCAATTTTTTTCAAAAATGCGGATTTTTTCGACTTCCTCTCCTCCTCCCACCTACTAGAGCCCCTCAACGCGTCCTTTCCACATCTTCCGTTCAGGAATTTTCTGGCCCGGAATCGCGCCCGAAACCATGGGTGTTTTGCGACCAGAAGGTCTGCGGAAACTTCTCCACTCCCGGAAATCCCAGCCGGATGTCGCGACCGCTGAATGGCATGTAGACGGTCTGGAACAGGTAATCCCAAAGGGCCAGGGTAATGCCGAAGTTGACGCCGTAGCTCCGCTCGGCCGGCAACTCGTAGGCATGGTGCCAAATGTGCATTTCGGGATGATTGAAGATCTTTTTCATCAGCGGGCCGAGCGCCAGACTGCCTAATGCCACACAGGCCAGCCACCAACCGATCTGAGCGGCCAGCGTAGGCTCGTGCAGCAGCTGCACGTCGAAGCCGCCGGTGACGATCACCAGTCCGATCAGGCCTCCGACCACGCCCCCGCTGAGATAGCCGGGCACGGAAATGTTCGAATGGTTGTAGTGCCCCACGGATAGGGTGAAGATGTGGATCACGAAGAAATCGTACAGCCCGATGCCCAGCAGCGCCAAGGGTAGGTATTCGATGCTGCGGTATACTACATTTTCCATCCAGTGATAGCGCAGGTGTGCGGCAAAGCCCATCTGCTCGACCGAGTGGTGCACCTTGTGGAATTCCCACAGTCGGGGCGACCAATGCAACAACCGGTGCACCCACCATTGCACGAAATCGCGCACGACAAACCCGGTGAGCAATACCGCCCAGGCCGGCCAGTGCCGCATCGGATTCGAGGCCTGCAGGTCAAAACCCGTAGCCCATTCGATCCCGCCGTTGAAGAGGTTTACCACCACCATCGAAGCGGCGTTGTACACGACGAGCGAGAACAGGAAGAAGTTGAAGAACATGTAGAAGAAATCGAGCCAGAAATCCTTACGCAAGCGGGGCTGCTCTTTCCGCCAGGGAGTCAACAGCTCCAGTGCGAAGAAAAAGGCCGATACCAGCAATAGCCAGTAGAAGTAGTTGTGCCAGGAAGGGTGGGTGATCTCTTGCCAAAGGTAATTGGCATAGCC
>JAGQXA010000532.1 GCA_020436865.1 Saprospiraceae bacterium
GGGTGTTGCTGCCGGTCCAGGTACCAACCTTTCAGGCCGAGTTCGTCGCCCACTTCGTAAATGTCGACCGAGTCCGATGCCAGAGCCAGGATCGTCATGTCGGGCTGGCCAAGGATGTATACGTCTGGCAGATCCTCGACGGCCACCCGGATCTTCTCCACAACTTCCAGGCATTGCCGGGCCTTGGCTTCATAACCCTCTCTTCCGAAATATTGCAAAGCCGTCCAGGCCGCGGCAATGGCCCCTCCAGGGCGTGTACCGGTCACTGCCGGGGATCCATAGATCCCTCCCGACCAATCGGTGTAGACGTAGAATTGATGCTTCCGCAAAGCCGAATCCCGGTAGAGCACCACCGACGCTCCTTTTGCGGCATAGCCGTATTTGTGGATGTCTGCGGATATCGAGGTGACTCCGGGCACCGACAGGTCGAAGGGCGGGATCGGACGGCCCAGGCTGCGCAGGAACGGAAGTATGAATCCGCCCACGCAGGCGTCGATATGGCAAAGGATCTTTCGCTCGGCCGCGAGAGCCGCTATGTCGGAAATGGGATCGATCACTCCTTGCGGGTAGGAGGGGGCCGAAGCTACCAGAAGGACCGTTTGCGGACTGATAGCCGCGGCGATCCGTTCCGGGATCGCCCGGTAATCGTCTCCTACCGGCACGACAACCGGCCGCAACCCGAAGTAATGGCATGCCTTGTGAAAGGCGGGATGAGCGGTCGCCGGTAGTACGATCTCCGGCCGGTCGATTTCCGGACGTTCCGCCCGGGCCCACTCCCGTGCCGTCTTGACCGCCATCAAGATGCTTTCGGTGCCTCCGGAGGTCATGGTTCCGACGGTTTCGGCATCGCCGCCCAATAGATCGGCCGTCATTTCGATCACCTCCACTTCCAGCTTTCGCAAGCTGGGAAAGGCGCTGGGATTCAGGCCGTTTTCGGAAAAATAAATCTCATAGGCCTCCCGGATAGCTGCAGCATCTTCATCGCCGGGATAGTAAATGTAGGCGAAGTGTCGTCCTTCACGCCAGCGAATGTCGGCTGCCTTCCGGTTCCGGAGTTCTTCCAGCAGTTGTTCTTTGTCCAGACCGTGGTGTGGAAAGTTCTTCTTCTCGTTCATACGTACTTGGTTTAAGATCCGATGATCCACCTGGCAAGTTCGGCTACGCCTAGCCCCAGGTAGTTTCCCAGGGCATACCCCAATAAGCCCATGGCAATGCCCGAGAACACGATCTGCCGGTTTCCCAAAGCGCTGGCTACCTGCGGTACAAAGACCGGCCCATACAGAGCCGCTGTGGCAGTGATGAGCGTGGTATCTCGATCGATTCGAAATGCCCGCGCCAACAACAGATGCAGAGTCGCCGTGCTTATCAGCACCGCCGCCATATATCCGAGCATTGCCAGGCTCTGCCCCCAAATTTCGCTAAAATCGGCCATGAACCCCAATGCTACGCAAAAGATCAACAGCAAGTATTCCCCCGCCGGATAGCTCCCTCCCCATTGCCGGACGGACCCGTGCAGGGAAGCTCCTATGCTCGCTGTAGTCAGCAAGAGCAACAGCAGGCTTAGCGCCTCCAACCCTCCGGTCAATAACCAAGCGCCACCCATGGAAAAGCCGACAATCCCAACTGCCAGGGATACCGGTTTCCAGTACGTCCTGTCTGCGCGATCTGCTTTCTCCCTCTTCTCCTCTTTCTCCCCTTTCCCCCTTTTCTCCCCTTTCAACCACCATCCATACACCTTCCCCGCCACCGA
>JAGQXA010000533.1 GCA_020436865.1 Saprospiraceae bacterium
CAGAACTATGTGTTCGGCTGGCCGACCGAAGGACCGGGAGCGACCGGGCATGGCGCCGTGCTGCCCCAGGTTACCCAGGCCCAATTCTACAATCTCGGCAACCAGTACGTGCTGCGCCTGAGAATGCAGCCGCCACTCGTCCAGGGCGAGTACTACACCCTTGCCCTGAACAACGTGTACGACCTGAACGGCAACTTTGAGGACTTCGAAGAAGAGCTGGTCTACAACATCCCGAATCCCGGCGATCTGGTGATCTCGGAAGTGTTCTTTGCCGACCCGAGTCCGGCCCATGGCATTCACCGACTGCAGTTCGTCGAGATCTTCAATGCGGCGCCCTATCCGGTTCCGCTCGGCGGATTGCGCATCAAAGGCGCCATTGCCGCGCACGACATGCCCAATATCAGGCTAAAACCTCGCGAGTACTACGTGATCACCCGGCAGGCGCCGGCCTTCCTGCAGACCTTCGGCTTCCCCGCCTGGGAATGGAAGGGATCGTGGATCGAGAACATTTCCGAAGACGGAGAGCCCCTCGAAGCCCAGGAGCTATACATCCAGACCACCGACCATCACGACGCCCCCTATGTCGATTACGTGAAACTCGACTTCCCTTCGCCACTTTGGGCGCCGCTCAACGTCGACGCCTACTCCATCGAGGTGTGCTACCTGCGGGCAGATAACAACCACGTAGGAAACTGGGCCCTGGCCGTCGAAGACGACAACCTGGGCGAGTACATCTACACCTACGAAGGCGTCGACTACCAGATCTATGCCTCGCCCGGACGTTCGCGCTTCGGCGAGATCAGCTGCGGGTTCGAAAACGGCATGGAACTGCTCAGGATGTGCCATGAAACAGACTACGGATTCATGACGGTATGTGTTCGCCTGGACCAGGTGGGCAGCCACCTGGCCCACGGCGACTTCCTGGGCGATTGCGAGGGAGGCTGCGACGGAGATACCGACCCCAGGTCGATCGAAGAGCTGGTCGAAGCAGCAGCGGCCTTCCACACACCGGCCACCCGCGTTTTCCCAAACCCCGCCAGTAACCAGGCCTGGGTGAGCATCCGACCCGATCGCGGACACATCCTACAGATGGAGCTGGTGAATCTGATGGGGCAAAAGGTAAAAACCCTCGAAAACCTCTACCACCGCAATATCGAAGTTCCGCTGGCCGGCCTGCCAAAGGGCATCTACCTGCTCCACGTGCGAGGCGACCAAGTCGACGAAACGCACAAGCTGACGATCGAATGATCCCGAAAACCGTCGCTCCACATCCGGCCTGACGGCCGGACGGAGCACCCCGGCCTTATCTTCATCCGCCCTGGATCGAAAGGAGTTGTGCGGACCGTGGATAAGGCCGTTTTTCATGACAAAAATCACCTCCCCAATGTGTCCTAAATCACTGAAGCCCATGCCAGACGACCCTAAATTACCTTCACAAAAAGCGCCCGCCATGAAGCTCAACCCCAACATCGCCCTGAGCGAATCCGGCTTCCTCTTCCACGCATCTACCGGCGACTCCTACACGGTCAATCCGACGGGACTGCACATCCTGCAGCTCATCCGCCAGGAACGCAGCATCCAGGAGATCGAGGAGACGCTGACCGAAACTTACGACCTCGGCGAACTGCAAGCCAAGGAAGATGTGCACGACTATCTGCAGTATCTCCGGCAACTAAAAATCGTCATCGATGAATGAACTCACCATTGCCGTCACCGGGCTGAACGCGATCGACAGCCCGGGGCCCGGGGTCGGAGTGATCCGGGCACTACGCGAATCCACCGATTTCCAGGCCAGGATCATCGGCCTGTCGTACGAAAACCTGGAGCCCGGCATTTACATGCACGAGCTCGTCGACCGCTCCTATCAGGTACCCTACCCCAGCGCCGGGAGCGAAGTGCTGAAGGCGCGCCTGCAGTACATCCACGAACGGGAGCACATCGATGTGCTCATTCCCAACTTCGATACCGAGCTGGCCAACTACATCAAGATCTCCGAAGAGATCCGCCGCTGGGGCATCCACACCTTCCTGCC
>JAGQXA010000534.1 GCA_020436865.1 Saprospiraceae bacterium
CTGGCGGCACGGTCCAGGTAGGTTGATTGAGATTGACCAGGCAGGTGTCAACTATTCCCGGGCAATAGAAGAACTGGTTGTCGCAGGTGTTTTCGATGATGGGGCTTCCCATGGGAAATTGCACCGTATAGGTGGCCATCTGGCCGGCAGTGACCGGCGAGGGCCCGGTGATATAAGGAGGAGCGGGCGGTGGCGATGGAGGGAAGGGCGTAAAATCGATGATGTCGATCTGGTAGTCGCAGCAATCGCCCGCCCAGCCGTCGATCATGATGTAGTACACCTGCCCGTAGCCCAGGTTGGAGGCGGTCAGGGTGAATGGTTGTCCCAGGCCGCCGTCGTGGCAATCGGACACGGCAGCGAGATAGGAGATGCCTCCCTGACCGGAGCATTCAATGGCATAGATCTGTGCCTGGATGCCGGTGCCCATCGGCGTGCCGAAGCAACCCGAACTCGTGAATTGAAAGGTGATCGAGCTGTACTTCGCCCAAAAGGCCAGGAATCCGTTATTCTCGATAGAACCGCAGAAAGGCGGCGGCACAAATCCGGGGCCGGGCATGACGCAGGTGTTGTTCTGGTAACCGTCGAGCAGGCATTCGGCGAGCAGCGGAGCATCCCAGGGAGTCGGTCCGGGGTCGGGAGCGGCTTGGGTATAGGCAAGGAGGGTCCAGGCGCTGAGCGCGAGGCTCAGCCAAAGCTGTTTTTTCATATCAGTAAATGTTGGGGTGAGTTTGAAGGGTAGACCCCGATAGATAGGGGAGGCGCTGCCTGAGAGAAAAAAAAATAGCGGTCGGAACGCTTCCAGGCGTTCCGACCGCCGGCGGAGATCACATCGATTTATCCGAGCCGATCGAAGCCGACAGGTATTCCCGGTTCATCCGGGCGATGTTTTCGATGGAGATGCCTTTGGGGCATTCGGCTTCGCAGGCCGTGATGTTGGAACAACGGCCGAAACCTTCGCGGTCCATTTGCTTGACCATATTGAGCACCCGTTGTTTGGCTTCCACTTCTCCTTGCGGTAGCATGGCCAGGTGCGACACCTTGGCGGAGGTGAACAGCATGGCCGAGGCGTTCGGGCAGGCAGCCACGCAGGCGCCGCAGCCGATACAGGTGGCGGCGTCGAAGGCGGCGAGGGCTACGTCGCGTTCGATCGGAATGGCGTTGGCGTCCTGGGCCTGGCCGGTATTGACGGAAATGAACCCGCCGGCCTCGATAATGCGGTCGAAAGCCGAACGATCGACGACGAGGTCTTTGATCACCGGGAAAGCCTTGGCGCGGAAGGGTTCGACCACGATGGTATCGCCGTCTTTGTAATGGCGCATGTGCAGCTGACAGGTTGTCGTGCCTTCCCAGGGGCCGTGCGGCTGACCGTCGATCACCATGCTGCAGGTGCCGCAGATGCCTTCCCGGCAGTCGTGTTCGAAAGCCACGGGCTCCTCTTTCTTCGCGATGAGCTCTTCGTTGAGCACGTCGAGCATTTCGAGGAAGGACATATGTGAATTGGCCTCGATGGTATAGTTCTCGAATTGCCCCTTGGCGTCTTTATTTTTCTGTCTCCAGATCTTGAGTTTGAGTTTCATCTTTTTGGATTTGAGATGTGGGAGGTGGGATATGAGATTTAGAAGCCTCTCAAATCTCATACCTCAAATCTCACATCTTATTTATAACTACGCGTCTTTAGTTCGACGTTTTCGAAGACCAGTTCTTCCTTGTGGAGGACGGGGTCTTTCGCAAGGTCTTGCCACTCCCAGGCGGCGACGTAGGTGTACTCTTCGTCGTTGCGGAGGGCTTCCCCGTCTTCGGTTTGGTATTCCTCGCGGAAGTGGCCGCCGCAGCTCTCGTTGCGGTTGAAGGCGTCGACGATCATCAGCTCGCCCATTTCCAGGAAGTCAGCCACGCGGAGGGCTTTTTCCAGTTCGGGATTGTACTCGTCGTTATCGCCGGGCACGAACAGGTCTTTATAGAATTCCTCGCGCAGTTCGCGGATCATCTGGCGGGCTTTCTGCAGGCCGTCGGCAGAGCGCGACATACCGCAGTAGTCCCACATGATGTGCCCGAGCCGCCGGTGGAAGCTCTCGACCGATTGGTTGCCTTTGATCGACAGCAGCTGTTCGATCCGGTCGCGCACATTTTGTTCGGCCTCGGCAAATGCAGCGGTGGTGGGGTCGATCTTCGGCGTGCGGATCTCGCCGCTGAGAAACTGTCCGATGGTGTAGGGAATGACGAAATAGCCGTCGGCCAGCCCCTGCATGAGCGCAGATGCTCCCAGGCGGTTGGCGCCGTGATCGGAGAAATTGCATTCACCCAGCGCAAACAGGCCGGGAATGTTGGTCTCCAGATTGTAATCGACCCAGATGCCCCCCATGGTGTAGTGGATGGCCGGATAGATCATCATCGGGTATTTGTACGGATTCTGGCCGGTGATCTTTTCATACATCTCGAACAGGTTGCCGTACTTGGCCTCGATGACCTTTTCGCCGAGTTCGCGAATGGTGGCGGCATCGGGATCGTGAAGGCCCTTGAGGTGGGCTTCCGACTTTCCGTAGCGCTCGATGGCGGAGGTGAAGTCCATGTAAACGGCCAGGCCCGACTGATTGACGCCGAAGCCCTCGTCACAGACTATTTTGGCGGCCCGGGAGGCTACGTCGCGCGGTACCAGGTTGCCGAAGGCAGGGTAGCGGCGTTCGAGGTAGTAATCGCGATCTTCCTCGGCTATATCGAGGGCCGTCTTGCGGCCTTCGCGGATGGCTTTGGCGTCTTCCAGTTTTTTCGGCACCCAAACGCGGCCGTCGTTGCGCAAGCTCTCCGACATGAGGGTGAGCTTCGACTGGTAATCGCCCGACACGGGAATGCAGGTCGGGTGGATCTGGGTGAAGCAGGGGTTGGCCATCAGAGCGCCGCGGCGCACGGTGCGCCAGGCGGCCGTCACGTTGCACATCATGGCATTCGTCGACAGGTAGAAGACGTTGCCGTAGCCGCCGGTGGCCAGTACCACGCAATGGGCGCTGTGGCGCTCGAGTTCGCCGGTTAGCAGGTTGCGGGCGATGATGCCGCGGGCCTTGCCGTCGACCAGCACTACGTCGAGCATTTCGTGACGGTTGTACATTTGCACACTGCCCGTAGCGATCTGGCGCGCCAGGGCCTGATAAGCGCCCAGCAGCAATTGCTGGCCGGTTTGGCCCCGGGCGTAGAAGGTGCGGCTGACCTGCACCCCGCCGAAGGAGCGGTTTTCCAGTAGCCCTCCGTATTCGCGGGCAAAGGGCACGCCCTGGGCTACGGCCTGGTCGATGATGTTGACGCTAACCTCGGCCAGGCGGTGTACATTGGCTTCGCGCGAGCGATAGTCGCCCCCTTTGATGGTATCGTAGAACAGGCGATAAACGCTATCGCCGTCGTTCTGATAGTTCTTGGCGGCGTTGATCCCGCCCTGTGCGGCGATGGAGTGCGCCCGACGCGGGCTATCGTGGAAGGTGAAGGCCTTGACGTTGTAGCCCAGTTCGCCCAGCGTGGCGGCGGCCGATGCCCCGGCCAGGCCCGTGCCGACGACGATGATGTCGATCCGGCGCTTGTTATTCGGAGCCACGAGATTCATGGTGCCCCGGTATTGGGTCCATTTTTCCGCCAGGGCGCCGGGAGGTATTTTCGAGTTCGTTTTCATGACGAGCTATTTTGATCGGGTTGATCGTTTTGTTAGAGGAAGAAGTAGAAGTAGATGGGGATGATGGCAAAGCCGATCGGCACCAGAATGGCGTAGGCCTTACCGAGGAACTTGATGACCGGCGTGTACTTCTTGTGGTTCAGGCCCAGGGTCTGAAAGGCACTCTGAAAGCCGTGCAGCAGGTGGAAGGCCAGCCCGGCCATCGAAAGCAGATACACGCCAACGATCCACTCCTGTTGGAAAGAAGCGTAGACCTTGGTATAAAGGTTCTGGTACTGCATCCCGTCGTAGGTGGCCAACTCGAGCTGATGGCTCTTCATGGCCCACCAGAAGTCGCCCATGTGTATTCCGAGGAAAACAAGGATCAAAACGCCCAGAGGCCCCATATAGCGCGAGGCAAAGGAATTGGTGCCGACCGTGCGCGTCACTTTCACCGCGTAACCCTTCGCCCCCCGGGCCAGCGAGTTCGTCCGGGCCAGCACAAGGCCCTGAATGGCGTGCAGGATGATGAAGGCATAGAGCAGATAGGAAACAACCTTGATCGGGGTAAAAGTGGTCATAAATTTGGCGTATTTGTTGAACGCCTCCCCCTGATCGTCGTGCAGCAACTGAAGGTTGCCGGCCAGGTGGACCAGCAGGAACAGGATCAGGAACAGTCCCGTCAGGGACATGATCAGTTTCTGGCCGATCGATGATGTTAGAAATTTGGTAAACCAGCCCATGTTTTTGCTTTTATTCGTTTTGTTACTTTTTTCGAGGCTGAACAAATGTATCTATTAAAAGGCATTTGCCCAACTCCGGTTCCGGCTTCCTCAGGCCTTGAAATTTATTTAGAATGATTCAAAATTGACTGCGGGCTTGAACCTGTTCAGACCCTTTTTTAGCAGTCGTTTCGACCCTTTTTCCCGCTCGGGTGTTCTAGTACGAAAGATCCGATCCAACGGCCATCATTATGACCGACAAGCGTCGCCAACCGAAAGTCAGTTTCGAGCACTTTCTGGAAAAATTTCCGGAGATCGATCTCCCCGTCACCCTCACCGACGAGGCGATCCACACCTTTAGCAAGGTCAACGATCCGTTGCCCGTGCCGATGATCGAGCAATTTCTTCAACGGTTCGAGGAAGAACCGGCCGATGAACTGACGGAGTACGTGGCCTGCTTTCGCATTGCCGACACCTCCGAATTCCACGCCCTCGTTTACTGGCGGGCCGGATTGATGAACTATCAGTACATTTTAGCTACCTTTACCAAACAAGGGTTGCCGATCGACCGAAAAGCGATCGCGGGAACCTATTACGACGGCCGGACGTTTACCAGATCGGTGGCCACGATCGACGATGAATGGATCATCTATGTGGTGGCCGGCCAGGCTCCGGACGGAAACGACCAAAGCTACGACGCTTCCTCCAGCCGCACCATCAATCTCGAACTGATGCCCGACGGGCGCATCGCTCATGCTGAATAACCGACCTAACCTATTTTTTTCACCCATTCCGGAACTGCCCCCCCTGGACCTCCCTCGCGCCTTCCGGCGCTGTCCCTCCCTGTGAACCCTGGTCTGCCGGGGTCTGTTTCCCACCCAAAGGACACAACGAAATTTTAAATGACTAAGAAGAAATCGAAGACGAAAGGAAAGAAGCTGACTTCCAAGCAGCTCCAAACGGAGATCGTCAAACTGTTCAAACGAAATCCCAAAAAACGCCTGAACCCCAAACAAGTTTCCCGTAAGCTCAAAGCCGAGAATAACCGCGATAGCATACAGCACGCCCTCGAACAACTGGTCGAAGCGAAGCAACTGATCGCCCTGGAAGACTACAAGTTCAAGCTGCGCCGCGAGGCGCAAGCCCCCCCCTCCGATCGCCGCACGCATTTCGGCGTGGTCGACATGACCCAAACCGGTTCGGCCTACATCATCTGCAAAGACCTGGAAAATGACGTGTTCGTGCATGCCCGCAACCTCGGCTCGGCCCTCGACGGCGACCGGGTAGAAGTGGCCGTCTGGACGCCCCGCGGCCGCCAGAGGCCCGAAGGGGAGGTCGTGCGCGTGGTCGAACGTTCCAACGAACTCTTCGTCGGCACGCTCCATCTGTCTGAAAAGTACGGCTTCGTGACCCCCGATAAGCACAACATGCCGGTCGACATATTCGTCCACCTGGAGAATACGCTCGGCGCAGAAGACCAGGAGAAGGTCATTGTGCGCGTCGAACAATGGCACGACGGCAAGGGCCGCAGCCCGGTCGGGCGCGTCACCAACCGCCTCGGTCAGGAGGGCAGCAACGACGTGGCGATGATGGCCATTCTGATCAATAACGGCTTCGCGCTCGACTTTCCCGAAAGCGTTCAGGCCGAAGCTGAAGAATTGCCCACCGAGGTGCCGTTGATGGAAGTGCATCGTCGTCGCGACTTCCGCGAGATCACGACCTTCACCATCGACCCGGAAGACGCCAAGGACTTCGACGACGCCCTCTCGATCGAATACCTCGAGAACGGCCATTGCCAGATCGGCGTGCACATCGCCGACGTCAGCCACTACGTGCTGGCCGGCAGCGCGCTCGACGAAGAGGCCCTGAAGCGCTCGACCTCGGTCTATCTGGTCGACCGCGTACTACCCATGCTCCCGGAAAAGCTGTCGAACGAGCTCTGCTCGCTGCGGCCCAACGAAGATAAGTGCACCTTCTCGGCCGTATTCGAGTTCGATAAGCACGACAAACTCGTCGGGCGCTGGTTCGGCAAAACGGTCATACATTCCGACCGGCGCTTCAGCTACGAGGAGGCACAGGAAGTGCTGGAATCGGGCAAAGGCGATTTTGCCGAAGAGCTAAAGGTCCTCAACCGCATCGCCGGGAAGTTGCGCAAGAAGCGGTTTAAGGAGGGTTCGATCGATTTCGATCTGGAAGAGGTGCGCTTCCGGCTCGACGAGAACGGTTTTCCCCTCGAGGTCTACACCAAGGAGCGCAAGGAAGCCCACCTGCTGATCGAAGACTTCATGCTGCTCGCCAACCGCGAAGTGGCCGAGTTCGTCTTCAACCGCGGGAAAGACCTGGAGATCCCTTTTGTGTACCGCGTGCACGACGTGCCCGATCCCGACAAGGTCGCCGAGCTGGCTTCCTTCGCCAAGGAGCTGGGCTTTTCGATGAACATCGGCTCGCCGACCGAGATCGCCCGCTCCTATAACCGCCTGACCAAAGCGGCGCAGGAAGACCACAGTCTCAAGCTACTCGAACCCCTGGCGGTGCGCACCATGGCCAAGGCCGAATATACGTCCGACAACATCGGGCACTACGGACTGGGCTTTCGGTACTACACGCATTTTACCTCGCCGATCCGCCGGTACTCCGATGTGCTGGTGCACCGCATTCTGGAGAAGAATCTCGATGGCAAGTACTTCCGTACCGACAAGCGCAAACTGGAGGAGAAATGCAGCCACGTTTCCCGGCAGGAGCGCCGCGCCATGGAGGCCGAACGCGAATCGATCAAGTTCAAGCAGGTCGAATTTATGGATAAGCATGTCGGCGAGGTCTTTCCCGGGCGCATCGCCGGCATCTCCGACCGCGGCTTTTTTGTCGCGCTCGACGGCAACCAATGCGAAGGCTTTGTCGGTTTCGACTCGCTCGACGAGCCATTCGAGATCGAAGACAGCCGCCTGCGCGCCCGCGGGCTGCGCAGCAAGCGCCAGCTCAAACTCGGCGATGCCGTGCGCGTGCGCATCGTGGCCACCAACCTGAGCCGCCGGCAGATCGATATGGCACTGGTGGAAGAGTAGAAAGATGAAAGTATCTTTCATCTAGCCTAGTACAGTTTCTTATCTCCCTTTTCCCGCCACCTATAGAAAGGTTCCAGTCCTTCCTCCCGCAGTAGTTGCAGGCCGGGGATCCTGCGGTCGGGCGGCGGCAGTTCGAGTTCCTGATAGATGAATTCGTCGTCGAAGCCGGCGATCTCGGCAGCGTCCTGATGAGAAGCGGCGTACACGATCCGGTCGGGCCGGGCCCAGTAGATGGCGCCGAGGCACATCGGGCAAGGTTCGCAGGAGGCGTACAGGACGCAGCCTTCGAGCTGAAAATGACCCAGATGGCGGCAGGCCTGGCGGATGGCTACCATCTCGGCATGGGCGGTCGGGTCGTTGGTGACGAGTACCTGATTGTGGCCCTGGCCGATGACCTGTCCGTCGCGCACGATCAACGCGCCGAAAGGGCCTCCTTCGTTGCGGCTCATACCTTCGAGCGCTAGTCGGATGGCTTGCCGGAGAAAGTGCAGGTCGGTTGCGAATGGGTCCATGCTGGAGGGCAATTTACGAAAAATACTATCTTTAGCGCATGGAACCATTCTTCACCAACGACGCTATTGTACTGGGTCTGTTACTGGCGGTGCTGGCGGCAGTGTTCGTCACTTCCCACCTCGACCGGCCGTTCTGGCAGAAATTCTACAAGTACGTTCCCCCGCTTTTGTTGTGCTACTTTTTGCCGGCTTTACTCAATTGGCCTCTGAGGCTGGTTTCCGGTGAAGAATCCAATCTGTACTTCGTGGCTTCCCGTTATTTGCTGCCGGCCAGTTTGGTGTTGTTGTGCCTGAGCATAGATCTCAAGGGCGTGATCAATCTGGGGCCGAAGGCTCTGATCATGTTCCTGGCGGCGACTACGGGCATCATCCTCGGTGGACCGATCGCCTTGCTGGTGGTGGAGTACATCGCCCCCGGCATCATCCCGGTGACCCCGGAGGAGTTGTGGCGGGGCTTATCGACCGTGGCCGGCAGTTGGATCGGCGGCGGGGCGAATCAGACGGCCATGAAGGAGATCTTCGACGTGCAGGATAACCTGTTTGCCACCATGATCATCGTCGATGTCGTAGTGGCCAATATCTGGATGGGATTCTTGTTGTATGGCGCCAATATCTCCGACCGGCTCGACCGGAGGTTGAAGGCCGACAACTCGGCCATCGAAGATCTGAAGGAAAAGGTGGCCAGCTACCGCGCCAACATCGAGCGGATACCGACGACGACCGACATGTTTGTCGTGCTGGCCGTGGCTTTCGGGGCGGTGGCGGTTTCGCACTGGGGTTCCGACCTCATTACTCCTTTGATGGAACGATATGAGGAAACCCTTTCCGACTGGGGTCTGAATTCGTTGATGAGCAGCTTCTTCTGGCTGGTGGTCATTTCCACGACGATCGGCTTGGTCCTGTCGTTCACCCGGGCACGCAAACTGGAGGGCGTCGGGGCATCCAAGACCGGCAGCGTGTTCATCTATATCCTGGTCGCCACCATCGGTATGAAAATGAACCTGGCGGAGGTGTTCGACAACCTGGGTCTGTTTGCGGTCGGGATCGTCTGGATGGCCGTACATGTGTTGATCCTGCTCCTCGTGGCCAAGTTGATCAAGGCGCCCTTCTTCTTCGTGGCGGTGGGCAGTCAGGCCAATGTTGGCGGCGCTGCCTCGGCCCCGATCGTGGCTTCGGCTTTCAGTCCGTCGCTGGCCCCGGTGGGCGTGCTGATGGCGGTGCTGGGATATGCCCTGGGCACCTACGGCGCGTTGATCTGCGCCTACCTCATGCAAGCGGTGGCGGTTGGTTAGGACTTGCTCACTCTTCGTGCTCCACTCCGCCCTGGTCGAGCAGTTCGGCTACGTCCGGGCATAGTTTTACGAGATTGGCATGGATCTGTTCCCGGGCTTCGTCGGTTTCGATCTCCCCATACTTTTCGGAAATGCGGTCGATGCAATCGGCCTGGGCATCCATTTCCGATTCGATCTCTCCCATCAGGGCCATGGCCTTTTCGCCTTCGTTATTCCGGAAGAGTTCTTCGACCTGGCTGTAGAGTGGAACGAGCCCTTCCGAGCATTTGCAGATCTCAGCGGCCATTTTTTCGTAATTGGGCTGATCGGAACAATGGCTGCACGACAGTGCCAGCCCGAGGAGGCAGAGCAGTTTTACCGTATTCATAATAGATGGTTTTGTTCGTTTTGTTGGCCTGATGGGGTATAGGGGTAAGGTGACGGAGGCTCAATAGGTTCTGCTGCCGTACCAGTTTTTCAATACGCCTTCTGCTATTTTCCCTTGCGGGCTGTAGTCTTTGCCCGGATAGCCTTCGTGCCCTTGCATATTGGGAAACCACTTCCAGAGAAAGCCGCCGGCCCAATTTGCTTCGGGCCAGAAAGTAGCGAGCAGCGCTTCCAGTGCATTGGCTTGCGCCTGTTCGTTGACGGCCAGCCGGGCGATGCGGCTTTCGAGCTCCCAGGTTTTCGAAGCGCAACCGTCGACGCTCAGATAGCCGTATTCCGTGAAGAGAAGCGGTTTTCCGACCGCTCGCTGCACCGCGGATAGTTGCTGGAGAATGGGTTTCCAGGCTTTGCGGAGTTCCGGCACGCTCGGGGTGTGGCTGTCGACAAGCGGAAAGTACGCGTCGACTCCAATGAAGTCGAGCTCGTTCCAGAATTCGATATGCCGGTATTCGTCCCAATTAGCGGCATAGGTCAGCCTGCCGTCGTAGCGGGCGCGGACCTTCCGGATGAGCTGGCGCCAGAAATCCGGCCGGGTAGTAGAGCTGAGTTTGAATTCGGTGCCGACGCAGATCAGGTCGACCCCTTCCTTTTGGGCCATATCGACCAGCGGCAGGAGGTAGGCTTCGTAGGAGGTCTCCCAGGCTTTCCATTCGTCGGCGGAAAAATCGAGTCCGCCCGGCCAGCTTCCCGGCACGTACACCTGCGGTTTCAACATCACCTGAAGGCCATGCTCTTTGGCCAGTTTTACGGTCGCTTCGGCGCCTTCGGGCCGCTCGCCCCACCATTGCCAGGGCGAGCCGAAGTGTACGGAAGGATCGCCTGGACGGGTATAGGCGAAGGGAATGATGGCGACCCAGTCGGCGCCCACCGCTTGCACGGCCGGCATGGGATTGTCGGGAAAAGGGTTTGGCGGGGCCACCAGGTTCAGGCCGCGCATCTTCTGTGCGGGCGGTTGTGGAGAAGAGAGTCCGGGCGTTGGGGCAGGCTTGCCGTGATCGGGCCAGGCGACCGTCAGGGCGCCCATGAGAAGGAAGGTGAGAAGGCGTAAGGTTGCCATGGCAAGGAGGTTCAGGGTTCCGGCTGAACCACTAAGATAGTCGGTTCCGGGCAGATCTGTCGAAAAAGATCGAGCTCGGCCTCTGAGCAGACGCCGGGGAAGTCGCCTTTCCATCCCTGGAGGTCGGTGATGAGTTGAAGATGGAGATGGGGTACCCAGCCCCCGTTCTCGTCGCGATTGCCGATCGTAGCAAGAGGCTGACCGGCCTGCAAGGCTTGGCCCTCACGCAGCTTCTGCAGCGAAGCGAGGCCGAGGTGGCCGTAGAGTGTGAAGAAGTGGGTTTTTCCGAAGCGGTGCTCGAGGAGGATGGTAGCGCCGTAGTCGAGGGGCCGGTCGTTGTAGGCAAAGCTGTGTACGCGGGCGTCTAGCGGTACGAAAAGCGGAGAGCCGGCCGGCAGCCAGATGTCGATGCCCAGGTGGATGCAGCGGTCTGCCCCGGAGGTGCGGAAATGCGGGCTCGACCGGTAAAGATCCCTTTTTTCGAGATACCCGCCGATGGCGCCACTGGCTTGGTGGCGCAGCA
>JAGQXA010000535.1 GCA_020436865.1 Saprospiraceae bacterium
TCCAGCAGCCAGACCAAAGGCGCGCAAACCAGCGCCATCAAGGCCGCCTCGGGGATCTTGGGGAAGAAAGCCCAGGTAAACGCCCGGTCGAGCCCAAACCCGAGCAGGACCCGCAACCAACCGGAGAACATCACGATCACCGTACCGATCACCATCGCGCCGAAGCTGCGCGACAGGGTTTGCCCCCACCCTCTTTGCGCCAGGTATCCGACGGCCGCAGCGGCCAGCAGGCTGCCGCCGAGATAGGCGCCTTCCGCTTTCTTCAGCAGTTCGATACCCTCGCCGTTTCCGAAAGGATAGATCGGCCAACCGGCCGCACCGATAAACAGGTATAGCAAAACCGCCAGCCATCCGGCCGGATGGCGCAGCAAAAATCCGACGACGATCGCCGCTGCCGGTTGCCAGCTCAGGGGAAGGTCGCGCCGCAGGCCGGGGATCTGCAAAGAAACCTGCGCCGCCACGGCGATCACGACGGCCCCCAGAAGAACCCGGACAAGGTCTCTAGCCTGGATCTTCGAAGTGCTCATGCCCCTAAAGATAATCCGATCTTAGCGGGTCACCAACACTCGTTGGCGCTCCATCCGGTAGAAAGTCCAGAAGCTGATCATCCGCTGGCTCTCTTCGTCCCACAAATGGTGGAACATGCAGCGGAGGCTTTGCCAGAAAGTGATGGTGGTGACGTGCTTTTGGAAGATCGGATTTTCCCGGGCGCACCATTCGAGGTGGTAGTTCGGGATCTTGGAATTGAGGTGGTGGATGTGGTGAAAACCGATGTTGCCGGTCAGCCACTGGAACAGGCGCGGCAGCTTGAAGTAGGTGCTGCCACGGATGGAGGACAGAAGGTAATCCCAATTGTCCTTCCATTGCTTGTAGGTCTGCTCGTGCTGATGCTGCACATAGAAGAACCAGATCGCGATGATGCCGAAGATCACCACGATGGGTACGTGGACCAGGAAGAACTTCTTCCAGCCGATGGCGAAGATCAGGATCGCGTATGCCAATAGCAGGTAGACATTATTGTAGAGTTGCGCCCACTTCACCGTCCGCCAGCCGTCGAGCGTGATCATCGGCAGCCGCAGCGGCACCAGCAGGTAGTAGATCGGACCGAAAACGAACATCACCAGCGGATTGCGGAACAGGCGGTATCCCAGGCGCTTCAGACGCGGTAGCGCGCGGTACTCCTCCACCGTGAGCGTATGGATATCGCCAATGTCGCGCACTTCCAGTTGCCCGTTGTGCGCATGGTGGAAGCTGTGCGAACGCGCCCAGTACTTGTAGGGAATGGAGCTGAAGAAACTACACGCCAGACCGACGACGTCGTTGAGCTTCTTCCACTTGAAAAAGGAGTTGTGCCCGCAGTCGTGCTGAATGATGAAGATGCGCACCAGAAAAAAGGCGTTGATCACCGCCAGTCCCAGGGTGATCCAGTACGACCACTCGAGGCTGAAGTACATCAATATCCATAGGCCTAAGAAAGGCAGAAAAGAGTTCAGGATCTGGATGACCGCCTTCCGGCGACTGGGCTGCTGGTACTTGGTCACGATCTTCAGCCAATGCTGCAGATCGCGTTTGATCTGTTCGTCTTTCATGAATTACAATCGTTCGATGTCCGGGCGTACAACCCGGTACCGCTTAATAGACCCGTAAAGATGGGAAATAGTTTTGAGAAAGCCAGATTTGCCGGACGTCCTTCTGAATAAATCCACACCTTTCTTCCTGAAAATCAAACTATTCAGATTTCCACCTCTTCTTTCTTGCTGTGCTCTTCCTGCCACGACAACTTATCCCAATACCGATCGATAAAGGCTTGAATGTCGGCCAACATATGGCGGTTGCCTTCCTGGAAGAGGTGGCGGAAACGCCCTTGCTGCCGCAAACATTCCTCGACGGGCACGAAGCGCTCGGGCCGGTAGCTGATCCGGTAGCGTTGCCGTTCGATCTCGAACAGCGGGAACAAGCGGCTTTCCACCGCCAGCCGGGCGATGGCGATCGACTGTGCCGGGTCGGTCTTATGCCCCGGAGGGCAGGGCCCGTCGATCATCAGCAAACGAAAGCCTTGCACCTTCTTTGCCTTCTCGATCTTGGCGCGCAAGTCTTCCAGATAGGCCAGCGAGGCCGTCGCCGCATAGGGCAGGTTGTGCGCGGCCACAATGCCCATCAGGTCTTTCGGCCACGACTTCTTGAATCCGCCGCCGGGATTGGTCGTCGTCACGGCCCCGTAAGGGGTGGCCGTGCTGGTCTGTATCCCGGTGTTCATGTACGCGCCGTTGTTGTTGACGATGTACAGCAGGTTCTCGTTGCGGGCCGCAGCGCCCGACAGGGCCTGCAGGCCGATGTCGAAGGTGCCGCCGTCGCCGGCCAGAATGGCCACCGTGGCGTCTTCGCGTCCCTGCCGGTCGAGCGCCGCCCGCACGCCGGTCGCCGTCGCCGGCGCCGCAGCGAACACGGTATGCACCACATTGGCCTTCAACTCGGTCATCGGATACGGACCCGATATGATCGAAAAACAGGAGGCCGGCACGACGTATACGGTGTTCTCGCCCAGCAGGCTCGCCAGATGCCGCACCAGCAGCGACCAGCCGCAGCCGCGGCAACTCAACGCGCCGGAAAATACCTGTTCGTCCTTGATCAAGAATTCGTTGACGGGTTTCATATGCTCTTTTGTTTCAGAAAACTAAAGCCTCTGCGTTTCAAATTTTACTCACTCTCAAACTCACTCTCAAACTCACACTCACACTCATTTAATCCAATTCACCGGTTCCGGCTCTCCCATCGCCCGGTGGATGACTTCCTCGATCGCCTCGGGCGGCACGTCTTTCCCTCCCACCCCGGCATAGAAGTCGTAGATGGGCAGGTCGAGTCCGTACAAGGCCCGGCGCAGTTCCTGGAGGATGGCTCCTTCGCGGTCGCCCAGGAAGTTGCGCTCGATGGCGGCCAGTCTCGCATCGGGAGGCAGCACGCTCAAGGCCTGTCTGACAGCCTCCCGCGGGAAGGGCTTGAAAAGGCGGATCTTCAACAAGCCCACTTCCGGATGACGGCGGATCACGCCCCGGGCCGTCGTCGTGATGCTCGATACGGTCACCAGCACCAGTTTGGTTTGCGGACCGATATTCACCGCTTCCACATTGCCGTAGCGCCGGCCGAACTGCCCGGCAAAACGCGCGGCGATCGTTTCCGAAAGGGACTCGATCTGCGCCAGGTCTTCCCAGTGTGCGTAGTTGAGCTTGTGATAGTGCTCGGGCGCTACCAGTCCGCCGAAGGTCTTGGGCCGGTCGAGCTCGATCGACATCGGAGCTTTCGGCTTGGCCGGCAGGAATTCGTCGACCAGCTCTTGATCGGGCAACCAGATGTTCTCGCTGGTATGGCTTTGATAGAAGGCGTCGAGCACGACCATCACCGGAATGTTGAGCTGCTCGGTCAGGACAAAGGCCTGTATGACCGTATCCAGCACCTCCTGCGAGCTTTCTCCGTAGAACTGTATCCAGCCGGTATCGCGCTGAGCCAGCGAGTCGGACTGATCCGACCA
>JAGQXA010000536.1 GCA_020436865.1 Saprospiraceae bacterium
ATCGACGACTTTGCGCCGCGGATCTCCTTTTTCTGGGCCATCGGCATGAACCACTTCATGGAGATCGCCAAACTACGGGCCGGTCGCCTGCTTTGGGCCAGGATCGTCCGCCAGTTCGATCCGCAGAAGGCCAAATCGATGGCACTGCGCACGCATTGCCAGACCTCCGGCTACAGCCTGACCGAGCAAGATCCCTTCAACAACATCGCACGCACCTGCATAGAAGCCCTGGCCGCCGCCTTGGGTGGCACCCAGTCGCTCCACACCAACTCATTGGACGAAGCGATCGCCCTTCCAACCGACTTCTCTGCCAAGATCGCGCGCGACACACAGCTTTTTCTGCAAAAGGAAACCGACATCTGCCGTACGGTCGACCCCTGGGCAGGCTCGTACTACGTCGAGTACCTGACCGCCGAATTAGTGCGCCGGGCCTGGGAACACATCACAGAGGTCGAAGAACTCGGCGGCATGGCCAAAGCCATCGAGGAGGGCCTTCCGAAACTCCGGATCGAAGAAGCGGCCGCCCGCAAACAGGCACGCATCGACGGCGGACTGGAGAAGATCGTGGGCGTCAACATCTTCCCACCCCAAACAGAGGAGCCCATCGACATCCTGGAGGTCGACAACACCGTCGTTCGCGAAACGCAGGTCAACCGCCTCCGGCAAACCAAAGCGGCCCGCAACGAAGCTGCCGTGCAACGATCGCTCGACGAGCTGTACCAATGCGCCCGGACCGGAGAAGGCAACCTGCTCGACAAAGCGGTGCAGGCCGCCCGCCTGCGCGCTACGCTAGGCGAGATTTCGGCCGCCATGGAGCGACACTTCGGCAGGTTCCAGGCTACGAGCCGCTCCGTCTCCGGGGTCTATTCCAGCGAGATCCGGGAAGACCGAACCTTTGCCGAAGCCCGCCACCTGGCCGACCGCTTTGCCGAAATGGAGGGCCGCCGGCCCCGGATCATGATCGCCAAGCTGGGGCAAGACGGGCATGATCGCGGCGCCAAAGTGATCGCTACGAGTTTCGCCGATCTCGGCTTCGACGTGGATATCGGCCCCCTCTTCCAAACGCCGGAAGAAGCGGCCCGGCAAGCCGCCGAGAACGACGTCCATATCCTGGGCATCTCCTCTTTAGCGGCAGGACATAAAACACTGGTCCCGCAAGCCATTCAGGCATTGGAACAACTGGGCAGAGGAGATATTCTGGTGGTAGTGGGGGGAGTGATCCCGCATCAGGATTACGAATTCCTTTACGAGCAGGGGGTAGCGGGGATCTTCGGCCCGGGCACCAAGATCGCCCTGGCCGCCAAGGCCATTTTGGAAGCGCTCATTGGGGAACCGGTGGACTGAAGTGAGTAGAAAGATGAAAGTACAAAGATGAATGACGGGCTCAGCTTTGCCAGAGGCGGAGGTAGTCCGGTTCGCGCTGCCCTTTCACTTCCCGCACCAGATCCGCGTTCACCTGAGGCAAAAACGCTCCGGGCAGGTCTGAGCGATCGTCGAAGAT